>DXLD01000233.1:0-1798 GCA_019414935.1 Streptococcus sp. | reverse complement strand
TCGAGGAGGCCTTGGATCAGCTAGGTTATTTAGTAAAAGACTAGAAGATTTTCTTGTCCCATCCATCTTCTGTACGGTGGCGATAGAAAAACTCTGACTTGTCAGGAGCTTCCATCATTTCCATTAAGGGTAACATATCATAGGCCAGATCCAAGTTTGGAATCTGGTCTTTTTGCACCCAAGAAACTTCTCCCTCTTCTGAAGAGCGAAGGGTACCAGAGAACTCAGTTGCCTTATAACAAACGACAATATAGCGCCCTCCTGTATCTAGTGGCCAATTTTTAATGCCGACAAGTTGAGGATTTTGAATAGTCAATCCTGTTTCTTCGTAGATTTCACGAATGACAGACTCTGCGAAAGACTCGCTATTTTCTACATGACCTCCAGGAAAGGCATAACCAGACCAGCGATTCTTTTCAGGAGAACGATACTGCATCACCACGCGATGAGTTTCGATGTCTTCAATCAGACAGATATTGGTTAAAATCGTTAATTGGGAACGGGACATATTTTCTCCTTTAGGTACTATTCTAATCCAACTCCTTGACTTCCTCAGCTACTTTTTGTAGAAATTTTTGTCTTGTTGAACTTGTATTTACTTCACGGCCTAACTCTCCTAAGATTGAAACCCTCTTTGTTTTTATGCCACAATGATTCAATACAGCATTCTTTAATGCTGATATTCCATAACTGTCTGGAATATTAATCGGACCTGAAAATACTTTATACCACCAAGTTGGTGCCATAGAAGTTGCATAGATACTAGCTGTTTTTCCTTTTAACAACTTTTTGAACTGTTTACCTCTCAAGTAGTTCAAAATAAAGCTTCCTCGATTATTTGTGGAGTATGCAATGCCTGGCGTAAAAACACGATCAATCCACCCCTTCAATAGACTAGGCATACTACTCCACCAAATAGGATAAATAAAAATTAAATGATCAGCCCACTGGATTAATTCTTGAGAGCGTAGTATAAACGAATCGTCCTCCATCCTTTGTCGATAACCATAACGTAAAACAGGATCAAACTCTTCCTCATTAAGATTAATCATTTCAAGTTCATGTCTCTTTGTGTCTATATTTTCTACAATCGTTTGAAAAATTGCTTGGCAGTAACTTTCTTTATCAGGATGTCCATTGATAACTAAAATATTCATAAAATTCCCCTAATCCAACGCCTTGACTTCCAACATCATATCCCGAATCTGGGCTGCTAGTTCAAAGTCAAGCACTTCGACGGCTTCTTGCATTTGTTTTTCGAGTTTCTTGACAAGTTCTTTGCGCTCTTGTTTGTTGAGGCTGTTGATGTCAACTTCCTTATCCTCTTCCTTAGAAACAGCCTTGGTCACAGCAATCAGGTCACGGATTTCTTTCTTGATTGTCTGAGGCACAATACCGTGTTCTTCATTATAAGCCATCTGGATTTTGCGACGACGGGCAGTTTCATCGATAGCACGTTGCATAGACTGGGTAACGGTGTCCGCATACATGATGACATGTCCCTCACTATTACGAGCAGCACGACCAATGGTCTGGATGAGTCCACGTTCGTTTCGAAGGAAACCTTCCTTGTCAGCATCAAGAATGGCTACGAGACTCACTTCAGGAACATCAATCCCTTCACGGAGCAGGTTGATTCCGACCAAGACATCAAAGACACCCAAGCGCAGGTCACGGATAATCTCTGTCCGCTCTAAAGTCTTGATATCCGAGTGCATGTACTTGACCTTAATGCCCATTTCTTTAAAGTAGTCGGTTAAGTCCTCTGCCATTTTCTTGGTCAAGGTTGTGATAAAGG
>DXLD01000232.1:1365-1805 GCA_019414935.1 Streptococcus sp. | reverse complement strand
CCAACAAGTCCGATGAATTTCATGACAATTCTCCTTAAAAGTATTATATCTAGTATCATGTTAGCGTTTTCCTAGATAAAAGTCAATTTTCGTTTGATGAGAATACGATTAGACTATTACTTTTGTCATCTTATTCCGAATAGATTATAATAGGATAGATTTAGAAAATATTCTTCTTAATTCAGTGTAGATGATTTTACAAGAATTAGTTAACTGATGTATTGAAAGGAAAAATAATGACTAAAATTCGTGGATTTGAACTTGTATCAACCTATAACAATCAGGACTTACTTCCAAAGCGAGAGACTGCCCATGCAGCTGGCTATGATTTAAAGGTTGCGGAGAATACTATGATTTCTCCTGGGGAAATTGTTCTCGTACCAACAGGTGTTAAGGCTTACATGCAACCTGGTGAGGTTCTCTATCTCTATGACCGTTCC
>DXLD01000232.1:0-1355 GCA_019414935.1 Streptococcus sp. | reverse complement strand
CCTCTAACCCTCGTAAAAAAGGTCTGGTCTTAATCAACTCAGTTGGAGTTATTGATGGCGATTACTATGGAAATCCCGGAAATGAAGGACATATCTTCGCCCAGATGAAAAATATTACTGACCAGCCTGTGACTCTTGAAGTTGGTGAGCGCATCGTTCAAGGTGTCTTTATGCCCTTCTTGATTGTTGATGGAGACGAAGCAGATAGGGTTCGAACTGGTGGGTTCGGGTCAACTGGAAAATAGAAGAAATTTGCGGCCGGATTGCTGGTTATATCTTCTCATATCTTTGAGCAGCGTAGGGCTTCTTGTTTAACCAATCTGGATTTAAAAGAGTTTTTCTAGAGAAATCGTGCTAAAACTAGAGCTTATAGGAGTAGATGGCAATGTCTGAGTTTATCATGAAAGGAAAGGATTAGAATCATAGCTAAGAAAAAATCAACTTTTGTTTGTAGAGAATGTGGCTACAATTCACCCAAATATCTAGGGCGCTGTCCCAATTGTTCTTCTTGGTCCTCTTTTGAGGAAGAGGTTGAGGTACAGGAGGTTAAAAATGCCCGTGTCAGTTTGGCGGGTGAAAAGTCCAAACCTACTAAGTTAAAAGAAGTCTCTTCAATTAGTTATGCCCGCATAAAAACCGATATGGACGAGTTTAACCGTGTTTTAGGTGGCGGTGTGGTTCCGGGGAGTTTGGTTCTTATTGGAGGAGATCCAGGAATAGGGAAATCGACCCTCCTCTTACAGGTGTCAACACAGCTGGCTAACAAGGGAACTGTCCTCTATGTTTCTGGGGAAGAATCGGCCGAGCAAATCAAATTGCGGAGTGAACGTTTAGGTGATATTGATAACGAATTTTATCTGTATGCTGAGACCAATATGCAAGCAGTCCGTAGTCAAGTGGAGGGTATCAAACCCGATTTCCTCATTATTGATTCTATTCAGACCATCATGAGCCCAGAGATCTCTGGCGTTCAAGGTTCTGTTTCCCAGGTTCGTGAAGTAACTGCCGAACTCATACAGATTGCCAAAACCAATAACATTGCCACTTTTATTGTTGGGCATGTGACCAAGGAGGGACAGCTGGCTGGACCACGTATGTTGGAGCACATGGTGGATACTGTGCTTTATTTTGAGGGGGAACGTCATCATACCTTCCGTATTCTGAGGGCAGTTAAAAACCGTTTTGGTTCAACCAATGAGATTGGTATTTTTGAAATGCAGTCAGGTGGTCTGGTCGAGGTACTAAACCCTAGCCAAGTTTTCTTAGAAGAACGCCTAGACGGTGCCACAGGTTCTGCCATTGTTGTCACAATGGAGGGGAGTCGACCTATCCTAGCTGAGGTTCAAGCTTTGGTG
>DXLD01000231.1:0-1831 GCA_019414935.1 Streptococcus sp. | reverse complement strand
CAGTTTGAAACTTTGTAACTTCTGTCAATTTTTCCCCATGTGTCTGTAAATCAAATAGAGTAGGAAGAGTCAGAATCAAACTAGTCATACCAGCTAAAAAGGAGGTGACTATGAAATCAAGAACCGATGATTTTCGAGTCTTAAAATCCCACGAAATTTGACAGAGATACCAGAAAATAAGAAACAATACTGCCATATAGCCAAAATAATAGTTTTGAATAAACAAGATTGACAGACTTGTAAAGTATAGTAGGCGCTTCTTTTGTGTTATAAGTATATGTAAGCCAGTTATAACTAAAGGAATCAAGATAAAAACATCTAACCAAGTTTTTATCTCTAGTTGACTAACAGAGAAACTCATCAGAGCATAGGAAGTAGATAAAGCTAGTTTTAAAGCCTTAGGAATCGATTGAAATAATTTATTTAAACTAAAGTAAGTTGACAGTCCAATCAATCCAAATTTTAAGAGAGTTGTCAGATAGACAGCATCTGGCATATTCGACAGATTAAAAAAGTAAACTAGAGGTGAAAGGAAACTTCCTAAGTAATAACTAGATAGGGCATAGAAATTTAATCCGAGGCCACTTGTAAAGGTGTAAAACAGACTACCATTTCCATGCAGGATATTTCGTAAAGTTACATCAAAAATAACGTATTGATGAAACCCATCTCCTAATAGTGGAGATGTCTCGCTGTTCCAGTAGATACCTTGAGATAGATATACTCCTGTCATAATCAATAAGGGAATGATGAAAGAAACAAAATAGGTCCAATATGTTTTAAAAAATAATTTCATGTTACCTCATAAAATGTTAGAAAACTCAGCTGGTTAATCCAACTGAGTTTTGAAGTTTTTAGTCTTTCCAAAGTTCTTTTACTTTTGCTTGTACTTCTGCATTTTCTAGGAATTCATCATAGGTTTCATCGATACGGTCAATGACGCCATTTTTGGACAAGACAATGATATGGTTAGCTAGAGTTTGAATAAACTCGTGGTCATGGCTAGCAAAGATGATTGATTCTTTAAAGTTTTTCAATCCATCATTCAAGCTTGAGATAGATTCCAAGTCCAAGTGATTGGTTGGATCATCAAGTACAAGGACATTTGATTTCAAGAGCATAAGTTTTGAAAGCATGACACGCACTTTTTCTCCCCCTGACAAAACGTTTACAGGTTTGTTAACTTCATCTCCAGAGAAGAGCATACGGCCGAGGAATCCACGTAGGAAAGTATTGTCATCTTCTTCTTTACTTGCGAATTGACGCAACCAGTCAAGGATTGACTCTCCTCCTGCAAAATCTGCCGAGTTATCTTTTGGCAAGTAAGAACGGCTAGTAGTTACTCCCCACTTGACAGTTCCTTCATAGTCAATGTCCCCCATGATTGCACGAATTAATGCAGTCGTTTGGATGTCATTTTGTCCAATTAGCGCTGTCTTATCACCTGGACGTAAGATAAAGCTGATATTATCTAAAATAGTCTCACCATCAATCTTTACAGATAGATTTTCTACTGTCAAGAGATCATTACCGATTTCACGTTCCGCTTTAAAGTTGATAAATGGATATTTACGACTAGATGGCACAATTTCTTCAAGTTCAATTTTATCAAGCATTTTCTTACGTGATGTTGCTTGCCTTGATTTAGAAGCATTGGCAGAGAAACGAGCAACGAATTCTTGCAATTGCTTAATCTTTTCTTCTGCTTTGGCATTACGGTCTGCTAGCAATTTAGCAGCGAGTTCAGAAGATTCCTTCCAGAAGTCATAGTTTCCGACATAGAGTTTGATTTTTCCAAAGTCAAGGTCGGCCATGTGAGTACATACTTTGT
>DXLD01000230.1:0-1839 GCA_019414935.1 Streptococcus sp. | reverse complement strand
ACAACACCGTCAACCATTTTCATGATACGCTCAACTTCTCCACCGAAGTCCGCGTGTCCTGGGGTGTCCATGATGTTGATACGAGTTCCGTTGTAGGCAACGGCTGTATTTTTAGCAAGGATGGTAATTCCACGCTCTTTCTCGATATCATTCGAGTCCATAGCACGCTCAGCCAATTCAGTACGTGCATCAAGCGTTTCTGATTGTTTCAATAATTCGTCAACGAGGGTTGTTTTACCGTGGTCAACGTGGGCGATAATCGCAATGTTACGGATATCTTCTCTTAATTTTGTCATGATTTCCTCTATAATATTCAAAATTTATTTTCTAACTGAACGATTATACCATAATTTCAAGTAAATAACATAATTCAAGCAAGTGTAAATGTTTTCACTCCGCTTTTCTTTTCACGTCAAGCCTTTTCAAAGCAAGCGACTTATGATAAGATAGGCACAGTATGCGTTTAGATAATTTATTAGCCCAAGAAAAAATCAGCCGAAAGGCCATGAAACAAGCCTTACTCAGAGGAGAAATTCTAGTCGATGGTTGCCCTGCCCGCTCCCTAGCCCAAAATATCGATACAGGTCTACAAGAACTCCTTTTTCAAGGACAAATCGTTCAAGGCTATGAGCACACCTACCTTATGCTTCATAAACCTGCTGGTGTCGTTACAGCCAATAAAGACAGGGAACTTCCAACCATCATGGACCTCCTTTCGCCTGACATCCAATCTGACAAGCTCTATGCCGTCGGCCGACTGGACCGAGATACGACAGGACTCCTCATCTTGACCGATAACGGCCCTTTGGGCTTTCAACTCCTCCATCCCCAATATCATGTCGATAA
Source organism: Streptococcus sp. (assembly GCA_019414935.1). Lineage (GTDB taxonomy): Bacteria > Bacillota > Bacilli > Lactobacillales > Streptococcaceae > Streptococcus. The sequence continues at coordinate 993 of DXLD01000230.1, read as the reverse complement.
GACTTATCAAGTTGAGGTCAATGGACTTCTAACACCTGGCCATATCCAAGCATTTCAAAAAGGAATTGTCTTTTTAGATGGTACTGTCTGTAAACCTGCAAGACTAGAGATTCTTTCTGCAAGTCCTTCCCTCAGTCAAGCCTCTATCACCATTTCAGAGGGGAAATTTCATCAGGTAAAAAAAATGTTCCTCTCAGTTGGTGTTAAGGTGACATCGCTCAAACGCACTCATTTTGGGCCTTGGAGTTTGGATGACAATCTTCAAGAGGGAGACTATCGTCTCCTAAACTCAGAAGAGTTGACAAGCATTCGTGAATTTCTTAGAAAAAGTGGTTAAAAAATGAGCTCGGAAACATCCAAGCTCATTTTCTTATTTCTCAACTTTGACTTTCCCTCTCCAAGAATCCAAACCATAAGAAAGGATATAAATCTCAGAAAAACCTTGTTTTTTCAAGTAAAGGGCCGCATTTGTGACACGCTGCGCACGTTGGTTTTCGTAAAGAAGGACAGGTTTATCCTTACGAAGGGCTGCAAGACTAGTCTTCAACTGACTTGAAGGGATATTGCGTGCACCAAGGATATGCTTTCTGTGAAATTCAGCTGGGTCGCGCAAATCAATCAATTGACCCGTACGAATCAAGGCTTCAAATTCCTCATTGTCCACAATTTTAGCCGCACGGCGAATACGAAGATAATTAAAGCCCATCCATGCCAACATTGCTAGTATAAATGCCCACAAAATCCAAGTAACCATTAGTTCATTTCTCCATTTTTCTCAATATAATCCAATTCTACCTTGTGCTCTCTGCGAAGAACCGCTTCTGCTTCTAGATAGTCTAATTTGTCCATCAACCCTGCATCGTAAATCCGAGAGAGTTCCAACTTCATCAGTTCAATATCATATAAGCGTTTTCCCATGTAAACAATAATACCAAATCGTTTGAGGAATTGCTGCACATCATAGAATGTTTTCATAAGACTCATTCTAGCAAA
>DXLD01000023.1:0-14898 GCA_019414935.1 Streptococcus sp. | reverse complement strand
TTTTTGTGGTTAACATTATTGGAAGTGTTCTGATTCCAGGAATCAGCCTAGCAGGCCATATCGGAGGTGCAGTCGGTGGAGCATTTCTAGCAGTCATCTTTCCAGTTCGAGGAGAAAGACGGATGTATAGCGCTAGTCAGAGACTGGTAGCGTTAGTGTTATTTGTAGGACTCGCAGTCTTACTTCTCTACAAGGGAATGGGCTATGTGTAGGGAATGAATAGTTAAATGCGCATGGATTCAGTTGCCAATAAGTCATCTACAAAGATGGCTTTTTTGTTGCAAAATTGGAAGGATAGCGAGTTTCTTGTATCTTATGATTTGATGAATTTGTCTGATCTTTAATAGACTAAAAAATGCTATAATAGTCAATAATAAAAGAATGGACGAGGTAGTCGAATGGAAAATTGTGTTTACATCATTTCAGGCCCCCCAGGCGTTGGGAAAAGCACAGTCAGTAAGGAGTTGGCCTATTCTTTTAAGAAAAGTGCAGTAATTGAAGGCGACATGATTTATTTAATGATTAAAGGAGGACTCGTGGCTCCTTGGGAAGATGAAGGTTATTACATGGATTTGTTTTGGGACAATATCATCAGCTTGACCAATAATTTTATAACTCGAGGCATCTCTGTCGTAATAGAGTATGTCATTTTTGAATACCAACTGAAGAAAATTGCTTCTTTCTTAAAAGAAAAACAAGTTGCCCTAAAATATTGTGTCTTAATGGCCGAAGAAAAAACCTTGAAAGATAGGGATGGTTCTCGAAAAGAAATTGAAAGAGTGGGCAACTTATCAATACAAGCAAGAAGTGAATTTCTAGCTAAAAATAAGGAAAAGGAAAAACATTTTCTGTATACAGATGATTTAAAAGTCCCCAAAATAGCAAATATCATTAAAACTTCAAATCGATTTTTGATTGAAAATCTGTAATCCGTCATTAAGGACTGAGGGTGAGTTGGTAGATTTAGAGACATATCACATAAATTTTTAAATTGTATGTAAATTTGTAAAATAATTAAGTCTCCAGAGTCAACTTGCTGGAGACTTAATTTATTATCTGGAAACTAATTCTATTCCTTCTCAGCCAATTCTTTTCCCAGGTGGATGAGGTAATCTTTCAAGTCATCTTTGACTTGTGGGTGCTTGAGGGCGTAGTCAATAGATGTTTTCATAAAACCAAACTTATCCCCAACGTCGTAACGAGCTCCTGTAAATTCACGGGCGAAAACACGTTGTGTTTTATTAAGTGTATCAATAGCATCGGTAAGCTGGATTTCATTTCCAGCGCCAGGAGCTTGATTTTCGAGGATCTCAAAAATTTCTGGTGTGAGCAGATAACGACCGATAATAGCTAGATCACTTGGAGCCTCCTCTGGAGCTGGTTTTTCAACAAAAGTTTCGACACTGTAGAGACCATTAATCCCTTCACCCTGAGGAGCGATAACTCCATATGCTGAAACTTCTTCATGAGGGACAGGCATAACAGCAATTGTTGATGCGTGAGTCGTCTCGTAATCATTCATCAGTTGTTTTGTCAAAGGAACGGCATTCTCATCTGTGATGTCCATAAGGTCATCACCCAGCATAACAACGAAGGGCTCATTCCCTACAAAAGCTTTGGCTTGTAGGACAGCGTCTCCAAGACCACGAGGGTGAGTTTGGCGAATGAAATGGAGGCGCATGCCAGTTGCTTCATCTACTAGTTTTAACAGATCCGTTTTACCTTTTTCTTTGAGGTTGTACTCAAGTTCAAAGTTTGAGTCAAAATGGTCTTCAATAGAACGTTTTGATTTACCAGTGACAACCAGAATATCTTCAATGCCTGATTTAAGAGCTTCTTCTACGATAAACTGGATAGTTGGTTTATCTACAATTGGCAACATTTCTTTGGCAAGGGCCTTGGTTGCTGGTAAAAATCGAGTTCCTAGTCCAGCGGCAGGAATGACTGCTTTTCTAACTTTCAGTGCCATAATAATCCTTTCTATAGAGGGTTAAGACCACTCATTTTCTGCTTTAAATTCATTGTTCATGATGTCATAAATGGCATCTTTGATATTGGTTCTGTTGTAGATAACTTGGTAAATGGCTTGTGTAATGGGCATATAAACTCCAAGTTCTTGCGCTAGTTCATAGGCTGCTCGAGTCGTTGAAATACCTTCAATTACCATGCCCATGTTGGCTTCGATATCAGCTAGGGATTCTCCACGACCAAGGGCATCGCCAGCTCTCCAGTTACGAGAGTGGATGGAGGTTCCCGTTACAATCAAATCTCCCACACCAGATAAGCCACTATAGGTCAACGGACTGGCACCGAGTGCCACCCCTAGGCGGGTAATTTCTGCCAGTCCTCGAGCGATGATGGCCGCCTTGGCATTGTCACCAAATCCCAAACCATGTAAAGCTCCGGCACCGACAGCAATAATATTTTTAAGAGCACCAGCAGTTTCAACTCCAATAACATCCGTATTGGTATAAAGTCGGAAGTAGTGATTGCTAAAGAGCTCCTGAACGTATTGAGCTGTTTGTAAATCTTTAGAAGCAGCAGTGATTAGAGTCAGGTCACGCACAATGGTCTCTTCTGCATGGCTAGGCCCTGAAACAACGACGATATCACTGCGGAGCTGTTCAGGAATTTCTTCTTCAAGGATGGATGATAATCGTTTATGGCTATCGGGTTCTAATCCCTTTGATGCGTGCATGATGATAGCCTTATGGTCCAGGGTTTGTGCAACTTGTTGGGCAACAAGTCGTGTCACTTTTGTTGGGACAACAAACAAAATCGCATCCACATCTTTCAGTGCCTCTGCTAAGTCAGTGTAGGCAATGATTTTGTCATCTAGAACGACATCTTTAAAGTAATGTTTATTAGTATGGTGTGTATTAATTTCATTGATTTGTTCGGGAATATTTCCCCAGATACGTACCTCGTGTCCATTGTCATTTAAGACTTGTGAAAGGGCAGTCCCCCAAGAACCAGGCCCCAAGATGGCGACGGTTTGTTTTTTCATGTTTTCCTCCTTGATAGAGTTATCTCTTTTATTTTACCACATTCTAGGGGATTTTGCACTTGCATTGCTGGGGGAGTGGTAGCTTTGTTGCTTGAAAAATATATCAAAACCGAGCCTAAGTATAAAACTCTTAGTCTCGGTTTTGATATTCCTTAAAGAATAGTTGGGTTTATTTCAATTGATCTGTAATGTCTTTTGATAATAACATTCCCAAATGATAAGTTTTATTGATGTAAGCAATGACATCATTGATATTTTCAGTCGTGTGAATTTTCTCTTTGATATCAGTCCTAAATGTTTCATCCTTCAAAAGTTGTTCTTGGTAGAGCCTTTGCAGTCTCTCCTTCTCGTACTTATTGAGCAGAAAAAGGAAAACCAAGCTAATCACAACGAGGATATAAGCATATTGGCTCATAGAAAATCTCCCTGTATGGTAGAAGTAGTAGTGAATAAATCGATTTAGTGGACCTAAAATAGTAGAGCAAGTCAGCAAAACTTGATAAGATTTTTGATAGGCCTCTAAGCCAAAGTCCGTATAGGCTTTAGTATTAGTTACTTAGATTGCTTTGCAATCAAGTAATTTAAAATATTACGACATGAACCAAACCAAATCGATATTATTGGGTTAGATGAATTAGTAAAGCGTTTAGGCAAGTGTCCCTGATTACGACGTTTTAGGACATAAATCGATCATATTTATGTCCTAAAACTAGTGAAGCGCCTAGCCAAAGTCCGAATAGGATTTGGCGTTAGTTACTTAGATTGCTTTGCAATCAAGTAACTTTGGTGATTTACATCTTCTCTGGCGCTTCTACTCCAAGCAAGCGAAGGGCTTCTTTGAGAACGACTGCGGTTGCGTAGCTGAGGGCTAGACGGCTGTCGCGTTCTGGACTTTCATCCAAGATACGTGTATGTGCATAGTATTTGTTGAAGGCTTGAGCTAGGCTAATTGCAAATTTAGCAATGATAGAAGGTTCAAAGTTATCCGCCGCACGGTTGATAATACGTGGGAAGTCTTGGATGAGTTTGATGATTTCCCAGCTTTCAGTATCATTCAAGCTATAGTTGCCAGCTGTTTCTGGTTTGAAATCCGCTTTGCGTAAGATAGATTGGATACGAGCGTAGGCGTATTGAACATAAGGTCCAGTTTCACCCTCGAAGGATACCATAGCTTCTAGGTCGAAGTCGTATCCATTTGTACGGTCGGTTTTGAGGTCATAGAATTTAATGGCTCCAACACCAACAGCATGCGCTACCTGGTCTTTATTTTCCAGTTCAGGATTTTTAGCTTCGATTTGGGCCTTGGCACGGCTAACAGCCTCTGCAACAGTAGGCTCTAGTAAGATGACATTCCCTTTACGAGTAGAGAGTTTCTTCCCTTCTTTTGTAACCAAACCAAAAGGAACATGAGTAATGTCTTCACTCCAGCCGTAGCCCATTTCTTTCAGGACAGCTTTGAGTTGTTTAAAGTGGGCAGATTGTTCTTGACCAACAACGTAGATAGATTTAGCAAATTGGTATTCGTTTTTACGGTAAAGGGCTGCAGCCAAGTCACGTGTAATATAGAGAGTTGCTCCATCAGATTTCTTGATGAGTGCAGGATGTTCAATTCCGTATTTCTCAAGATTCACAACTTGGGCACCTTCTGATTCAACAAGAAGGCCTTTTTCAGAAAGAATATCTACAACTGCATCCATCTTATCGTTGTAGAAGGCTTCTCCGTTGTAGCTGTCAAATTCGACTTGCAATTCATTGTAAAGGCGGTTAAATTCCACCAAACTTTCATCACGGAACCATTGCCAAAGTGCAAGAGCTTCCTCGTCTCCATTTTCAAGTTTACGGAACCATTCGCGTGCTTCTTCATCCAAGCTAGGGTCATTTTCAGCCTCAGCGTTGATGCGGACATAGAGTTTAAGAAGTTCATCGATTGGATGAGCTTTTACAGCTTCTTCGTCGCCCCATTTTTTGTAGGCAACAATCAACATCCCAAACTGTTTACCCCAGTCTCCCAAATGGTTGACCTTGACCGTTTGATAACCGATTTTTTGGAAAATATGTGACAAGCTATCTCCGATAACAGTTGAGCGTAGGTGACCAATAGAAAATGGTTTAGCGATATTGGGACTAGACATGTCGATAACAACATTTTCTTGTTTGCCAATAGTTTGGTCAGCATAGTGTTCTTTTTGAGTGATAACAGCTTGCAATACTTGAGCAGAAATGGCAGATTTATCAAGGAAAAAGTTAACGTAAGGTCCTGTTGCAACTACCTTTTCAAAGGCTTGACTGTTAATTTTTTCAGCCAGTTCAGCCGCAATCATTTGAGGCGCTTTACGTTCGACTTTAGCAAGAGAAAAAGCAGGGAAAGCGATGTCCCCCATTTCTGAGTTTTTAGGGGTTTCCAGTAAATTTAAAATAGCCTCTTGGTCCAGGCTATCAATGACGCTAGCCAATTCGCTAGCAATCAATTCTTTTGTATTCATTAAGAGCTCCTTTTGGACTTTTCTACTATTTTATCACAATTTTAAAGAAAGAAGAAAAAATTTTTGAAATCTCCTATTTTTTTGGTATAATATAGTTATAAAATTAGTTATAAATATGCATATAAGAGGATTTTATGAGAAAAAGAGATCGTCATCAGTTAATAAAAAAAATGATTACTGAGGAGAAATTAAGTACACAAAAAGAAATTCAAGATCGGTTGGAGGCGCACAATGTTTTTGTGACGCAGACAACCCTGTCTCGTGATTTGCGCGAAATCGGCTTGACCAAGGTCAAGAAAAATGATATGGTGTATTATGTACTAGCAAATGAGACAGAAAAGATTGATTTGGTGGAATTTTTGTCTCATCATTTAGAAGGTGTTGCAAGAGCAGAGTTTACCTTGGTACTTCATACCAAATTGGGAGAAGCCTCTGTTTTGGCAAATATTGTAGATGCAAACAAGGATGAATGGATTTTAGGAACAGTTGCTGGTGCCAATACCTTATTGGTTATTTGTCGAGACCAGCACGTTGCCAAACTCATGGAAGATCGTTTGCTAGATTTGATGAAAGATAAGTAAGGTCTTGAGAGTCGCTCTCAAGACTTATTTTTGACAAGGAGAGACGGAAAATGGCGACAGAGAAGCTATCACCCGGCATGCAACAGTATGTGGATATTAAAAAGCAATATCCAGATGCGTTTTTGCTCTTTCGGATGGGTGATTTTTATGAATTATTTTATGAGGATGCGGTCAATGCTGCGCAGATTCTGGAAATTTCCTTAACGAGTCGCAACAAGAATGCCGACAATCCGATTCCTATGGCGGGTGTCCCCTATCATTCTGCCCAGCAGTATATAGATGTCTTGATTGAGCAGGGCTATAAGGTAGCTATCGCAGAGCAGATGGAAGATCCTAAACAAGCAGTTGGGGTTGTGAAACGAGAGGTTGTTCAGGTCATTACACCCGGGACAGTAGTCGATAGCACTAAGCCAGACAGTCAGAACAACTTCTTGGTTGCTATAGATCGAGATGGCAATCAATTTGGCTTAGCTTATATGGACCTGGTGACGGGTGACTTTTATGTGACAGGTCTTTTGGATTTCACGCTGGTTTGTGGGGAAATCCGTAATCTCAAGGCGCGAGAAGTGGTGCTGGGTTATGACTTGTCTGAGGAAGAAGAACAAATCCTCAGTCGTCAGATGAATCTGGTGCTTTCATATGAAAAAGAAGGCTTTGAAGACCTTCATTTACTGGATTCACGATTGGCATCTGTGGAGCAAGCGGCATCTAGTAAATTGCTCCAGTATGTTCATCGAACTCAGATGAGGGAATTGAACCACCTCAAGCCTGTTATACGCTATGAAATCAAGGATTTCTTGCAGATGGATTATGCGACCAAGGCTAGTCTGGATTTGGTTGAGAATGCTCGTTCAGGAAAGAAGCAAGGTAGTCTTTTCTGGCTTTTGGATGAAACCAAGACGGCTATGGGAATGCGTCTCTTGCGGTCTTGGATCCATCGTCCCTTGATTGATAAGGAACGAATCGTCCAACGTCAAGAAGTGGTGCAGGTCTTCCTCGACCATTTCTTTGAGCGCAGTGACTTGACAGACAGTCTCAAGGGTGTTTATGATATCGAACGCTTGGCTAGTCGGGTTTCTTTTGGCAAAACAAATCCCAAGGATCTCTTGCAGTTGGCGACCACCTTGTCTAGTGTGCCAAGGATTCGTGCGATTTTAGAAGGGATGGAGCAACCTGCTCTAGCTTATCTCATCGAACAACTGGATGGAATCCCTGAGTTGGAGAGCTTGATTAGCGCAGCGATTGCTCCTGAAGCTCCTCATGTGATTACGGAAGGTGGTATTATCCGCACAGGATTTGATGAGACTTTAGACAAGTACCGTCGCGTTCTCAGAGAAGGGACTAGCTGGATTGCTGAGATTGAGGCCAAGGAGCGAGAAAATTCTGGTATCAGTACGCTCAAGATTGACTACAATAAAAAGGATGGCTACTATTTCCATGTGACCAATTCACAACTGGGAAATGTGCCAGCTCACTTTTTCCGCAAGGCGACGCTGAAAAACTCAGAACGTTTTGGAACCGAAGAATTGGCCCGTATCGAAGGAGATATGCTGGAGGCGCGTGAAAAGTCAGCTAACCTAGAGTACGAAATCTTTATGCGCATCCGTGAGGAAGTCAGTAAGTATATCCAGCGTTTGCAGGCTCTAGCTCAAGGAATTGCGACAGTTGATGTCTTACAGAGTCTGGCGGTTGTGGCTGAAACCCAGCATTTGATTCGGCCAGAGTTCGGAGAGGATTCGCGAATTGATATCCAGAAAGGGCGCCATGCTGTCGTTGAAAAGGTTATGGGGGCTCAGACCTATATTCCAAATACGATTCAGATGGCAGAAGATACCAGTATTCAACTGATTACAGGGCCCAACATGAGCGGAAAGTCAACCTATATGCGTCAGTTAGCCATGACGTCGGTTATGGCCCAGATGGGGTCTTATGTGCTAGCAGAAAGCGCCCATTTACCGATTTTTGATGCGATTTTTACCCGTATCGGAGCAGCAGATGACTTGGTTTCAGGTCAATCAACCTTCATGGTAGAGATGATGGAGGCTAACAATGCCATTTCGCATGCGACCAAGGACTCTCTCATTCTCTTTGATGAATTGGGACGGGGAACTGCAACTTATGACGGGATGGCTCTTGCTCAGTCCATCATCGAATACATCCATGAGCACATCGGAGCTAAGACCCTCTTTGCGACCCACTACCATGAGTTGACTAGTCTGGAGTCTAGTTTACAACACTTGGTCAATGTCCACGTGGCAACCTTGGAGCAGGATGGGCAGGTCACCTTCCTTCACAAGATTGAACCAGGACCAGCTGATAAATCCTACGGTATCCATGTTGCCAAGATTGCTGGCTTGCCAGCAGACCTTTTAGCAAGGGCGGATAAGATTTTAACTCAGTTAGAGAATCAAGAGACAGAAAGTCCTGCTCCAATGAGGCAAACAAGTGATGTCACTGAACAGATTTCACTCTTTGATACGACTGAAGAACATCCTATCTTAGCAGAATTGTCTAAACTAGATGTTTACAACATGACACCTATGCAGGCTATGAATGTATTAGTTGAGTTAAAACAAAAATTATAAAGTCAAGACTTGCCAGTCATTATAGCTATATCAAGGAGACTTCTTTGACAAGTTCCCACTTTTTTGCTAGAATAACATCACACAAACAGAATGAGAAGGAGCTGACGCATTGTCGCTCCCTTTTGTCTATTTTTTAAGGAGAAAGTATGCTGATTCAGAAAATAAAAACCTACAAGTGGCAGGCCTTGGCTTCGCTCCTGATGACAGGCTTGATGGTTGCTAGTTCACTTCTGCAGCCGCGTTATCTGCAGGAAGTGTTAGATGCCCTCCTTGCTGGGAACTATGAAGCTATTTATAGTATCGGGGCTTGGTTGATCGGTGTGGCCTTGGTCGGTCTAGTTACTGGTGGACTCAATGTTGTACTCGCAGCCTATATTGCCCAAGGAGTTTCATCTGACCTTCGGGAGGATGCCTTCCGTAAAATCCAAACCTTTTCTTATGCCAATATTGAACAATTTAATGCGGGAAATCTAGTCGTTCGCATGACAAATGATATCAACCAGATTCAGAACGTGGTCATGATGACCTTCCAAATTCTTTTCAGACTTCCCCTCTTGTTCATCGGTTCGTTTATCCTGGCGGTTCAAACTTTACCTTCTCTGTGGTGGGTGATTGTTCTCATGGTAGTCTTAATTTTTGGCTTGACTGCTGTCATGATGGGGATGATGGGGCCTCGTTTTGCCAAGTTTCAAACCCTTCTTGAGCGCATCAATGCTATTGCCAAGGAAAATCTGCGCGGTGTTCGTGTGGTCAAGTCCTTTGTCCAAGAAAAAGAGCAGTTTGCGAAGTTTACAGATGTCTCAGACGAGCTTCTTGGTCAAAACCTTTACATTGGTTATGCCTTTTCAGTAGTGGAACCCTTTATGATGTTGGTCGGCTATGGGGCGGTTTTCCTCTCTATTTGGCTAGTTGCAGGGATGGTTCAATCGGATCCATCGGTTGTTGGCTCCATTGCTTCCTTTGTTAATTACCTAAGCCAGATTATCTTTACTATTATTATGGTTGGATTTTTGGGAAATTCTGTCAGTCGTGCTATGATTTCTATGCGTCGTATTCGAGAAATTCTTGACGCAGAGCCAGCCATGACCTTCAAGGATGTCCCAGATGAAGACTTGGTCGGAAGTCTTAGCTTTGAAAATGTGACCTTTACCTATCCAATGGATAAGGAACCGATGTTGAAAGATGTGAGCTTTACTGTCGAACCTGGACAAATGGTTGGTGTCGTTGGAGCGACTGGTGCAGGAAAATCAACCTTGGCTCAATTGATTCCACGTCTCTTTGACCCACAGGAGGGTGCTATCAAAATTGGAGGCAAGGATATTCGAGAAGTGAGTGAAGGAACCCTGCGTAAAACAGTTTCTATCGTTCTCCAACGTGCCATTCTCTTTAGTGGAACGATTGCAGATAACTTGAGACAGGGTAAGGGAGATGCTACTTTATTTGAAATGGAGCGCGCAGCCAATATTGCTCAAGCCAGTGAATTCATTCATCGTATGGAGAAAACCTTTGAAAGTCCAGTTGAAGAAAGGGGAACCAACTTTTCAGGTGGGCAAAAACAAAGGATGTCGATTGCCCGTGGAATTGTCAGCAATCCACGTATTCTGATTTTTGACGATTCGACCTCAGCCTTGGATGCCAAGTCAGAGCGCCTGGTTCAGGAAGCCTTGAATAAGGACTTGAAGGGAACGACAACCATTATCATCGCTCAAAAGATTAGCTCGGTTGTTCATGCAGATAAAATCTTGGTTCTAGATCAAGGACGATTGATTGGTCAAGGTACGCATGCAGACTTGGTTGCCAACAATTCCGTTTACCGTGAAATCTACGAAACACAGAAAGGAAAGGAGGAGTAAAATGAAGACAGTTCAATTTTTTTGGAATTATTTTAAAGTCTATAAGCTATCATTTGTAGTTGTTATCCTGATGATTGTTCTGGCGACTCTTGCCCAAGCTCTCTTTCCGGTATTTTCTGGACAAGCGGTAACAGAGTTAGCTAATTTAGTTCAAGCTTATCAAAATGGCAATCCAGAACTTGTTTGGCAAAGCCTATCAGGAATCATGGTCAATCTTGGTCTGCTAGTTTTGGTTCTATTTATCTCCAGTGTGATATACATGTGTCTCATGACGCGCGTGATTGCAGAATCGACCAACGAGATGCGCAAAGGCCTCTTTGGCAAGCTTGCTCGGTTGACTGTTTCTTTCTTTGACCGCCGACAAGATGGCGATATCCTGTCTCGTTTTACCAGTGATTTGGATAATATCCTCCAAGCTTTTAACGAAAGCTTGATTCAGGTCATGAGCAACATCGTTCTATACATTGGTCTGATTCTTGTCATGTTTTCGAGAAATGTGACGCTGGCCCTCATCACTATTGCCAGTACACCAGTGGCCTTTCTCATGCTGATTTTTATCGTGAAAATGGCACGGAAATATACCAACCTCCAGCAGAAAGAGGTAGGGAAGCTCAATGCCTATATGGATGAAAGTATCTCAGGTCAAAAAGCCGTGATTGTGCAAGGTATTCAAGAGGATATGATGGCAGGATTTCTTGAACAAAATGAGCGCGTGCGCAAGGCAACCTTTAAAGGAAGAATGTTCTCAGGAATTCTTTTCCCTGTCATGAATGGGATGAGTCTGGTCAACACAGCCATCGTCATCTTTGCTGGTTCAGCTGTACTTTTGAATGATAAGTCTATTGAAACAAGTACAGCCCTAGGTTTGATTGTTATGTTTGCCCAATTTTCACAGCAGTACTACCAGCCTATTATTCAAGTTGCGGCAAGTTGGGGAAGCCTTCAGTTAGCCTTTACAGGTGCTGAACGGATTCAGGAAATGTTTGATGCAGAGGAAGAAATTCGACCTAAAAATGCTCCGACCTTCACTCAGTTGCAAGAAGGTGTTGAAATTAGTCATATTGATTTTTCATACTTGCCTGATAAACCCATTTTGAAAGATGTCAGCATTTCTGCTCCTAAAGGCCAGATGACAGCGGTTGTTGGTCCGACTGGGTCAGGGAAAACGACTATTATGAACCTCATCAATCGCTTTTATGATGTTAATGCTGGTGGGATTTATTTTGACGGTAAAGACATCCGTGACTATGATTTAGATAGTCTCAGAAGCAAGGTGGGAATTGTCTTGCAAGATTCGGTCTTGTTTAGCGGAACGATTCGAGACAATATCCGTTTTGGTGTGCCAGATGCTAGTCAAGAAATGGTTGAGGCAGCAGCCAAGGCAACCCATATTCACGACTACATCGAAAGCTTGCCTGATAAGTACGATACTCTTATAGATGATGACCAGAGCATCTTCTCGACAGGACAAAAGCAATTGATTTCTATCGCTCGAACCCTGATGACAGATCCAGAGGTTCTCATTCTCGATGAAGCCACTTCGAACGTAGATACTGTGACAGAAAGCAAGATTCAGCATGCCATGGAGGCGGTTGTAGCAGGCAGAACTAGTTTCGTCATTGCCCATCGTTTGAAGACTATCCTCAATGCAGACCAGATTATTGTCCTTAAAGATGGAGAAGTCATTGAACGCGGTAGCCACCATGAACTCTTGAAACTGGGTGGCTTCTATTCAGAACTCTATCACAATCAATTTGTTTTTGAATAAGAAAAAAGTTGTCCCCTTGGGCAGCTTTTTCTTGTCCATAAAAAATATTTATCACAGCCTTAAAAAAAACATATTAGACGAAAGTCATTTTGAGTGATATGATAAGACTATCGTTAACATTCGAAAGGAGAGGCATCATGGCTAGAACGGTTGTAGGAGTTGCTGCAAATCTATGTCCCGTAGACGCAGAGGGCAAAAACATTCATTCATCTGTATCTTGTAGATTCGCAGAGAGCATTCGTCAAGTCGGTGGTCTCCCTTTAGTCATTCCTGTTGGTGATGAGTCAGTTGTTCGCGATTATGTAGAAATGATTGACAAACTTATCTTGACAGGCGGTCAAAATGTCCATCCTCAGTTTTATGGAGAGAAAAAGACCATCGAGAGTGATGATTACAACCTAGTGCGTGACGAATTTGAATTGGCGCTCTTGAAAGAAGCGCTTCGTCAGAATAAACCAATCATGGCAATCTGTCGCGGTGTCCAACTTGTCAATGTTGCCTTTGGGGGAACTCTCAATCAAGAAATCGAAGGCCACTGGCAAGGACTACCTTTCGGGACATCTCATTCTATTGAGACAGTAGAAGGAAGTGTGGTGGCTAAGTTATTTGGAAAAGAAAGTCAAGTTAATTCCGTTCATCGTCAGAGTATTAAAGATTTGGCACCTAATTTCCGTGTAACTGCTATTGACCCAAGAGACCAGACCATCGAAGCGATTGAGTCTATCGATGAGCACCGCATTATTGGTTTGCAGTGGCATCCAGAGTTTCTGGTTAATGAAGAAGATGGCAATTTAGAATTATTTGAGTATTTATTGAATGAACTGTAACGACTGGAACATCTAGTCGTTCTTTCTTTTATTTTTTCAAAATTTTTGGAATGTGGGATTTTTACGCAAACGTTTGAATTCTGATAAAAATTGGAGAAATTCGACAAAAAACTTGAAAAAAACGAAGGTAAGCGTTATGATAGAAAAGAAGAAATATTGGAGGAATAACATGTCACATATTAAATTTGATTATTCAAAAGTTTTAGACAAATTTGTTGCACCACATGAAGTGGAATACATGCAATCACAAGTAACAGCAGCAGATGAATTGATCCGTAAAGGAACTGGTGCTGGTAGCGACTTCTTGGGATGGTTGGACCTTCCTGAAAACTATGACCGCGAAGAATTTGACCGCATCTTGAAAGCTGCTGAGCAAATCAAATCAGACAGCGATGTTTTGGTTGTAATCGGTATCGGTGGATCTTACCTTGGTGCGAAAGCAGCAATCGACTTCTTGAACCACCACTTTGCAAACTTGCAAACAAAAGAAGAACGCAAGGCTCCACAAATCCTTTACGCAGGAAACTCAATCTCATCTACTTACCTTGCTGACTTGGTAGAGTACGTAGCTGACAAAGACTTCTCGGTAAACGTGATTTCTAAATCAGGTACAACAACTGAACCAGCTATCGCTTTCCGTGTCTTCAAAGAACTTTTGGTTAAGAAATACGGTCAAGAAGAAGCAAACAAACGTATCTATGCAACAACTGACCGCCAAAAAGGTGCTGTTAAGGTTGAAGCAGATGCTAACGGTTGGGAAACATTTGTTGTTCCAGATGATATCGGTGGACGCTTCTCAGTATTGACAGCCGTTGGTTTGCTTCCAATCGCAGCATCAGGAGCTGACATCAAAGCCCTTATGGAAGGTGCGAATGCAGCTCGCAAAGACTACACTTCAGATAAAATCTCTGAAAACGAAGCTTACCAATACGCAGCAGTTCGTAACATCCTTTACCGTAAAGGCTATGCAACTGAGATCTTGGTAAACTACGAGCCATCACTTCAATACTTCTCAGAATGGTGGAAACAATTGGCTGGTGAATCAGAAGGAAAAGACCAAAAAGGTATCTACCCAACTTCAGCCAACTTCTCAACTGACTTGCACTCACTTGGTCAATTTATCCAAGAAGGAACTCGTATCATGTTTGAAACAGTTGTCCGTGTTGACAAACCTCGTAAAAACGTGATTATCCCTAGCTTGGAAGAAGACCTTGATGGACTTGGTTACCTTCAAGGAAAAGACGTTGACTTTGTAAACAAAAAAGCAACTGACGGTGTTCTTCTTGCCCACACAGATGGTGATGTACCAAACATGTACGTGACTCTTCCAGAGCAAGATGCTTTCACTCTTGGTTATACAATCTACTTCTTCGAATTGGCTATCGCTCTTTCAGGTTACTTGAATGCTATCAACCCATTTGACCAACCAGGTGTTGAAGCCTACAAACGTAACATGTTCGCCCTTCTTGGAAAACCAGGATTTGAAGAATTGAGCAAAGAACTTAACGCACGTCTATAATAGAAGAAAAGAGTGGTTTGTCCACTCTTTTTACTCTCTTTATTCATAGAAATTGGACTCAGCCAAGACTTGTGATATAATATAGAGAGCAAAAAGGCAGACGCCTAGAGACTTTATAGGAGAAACTATGTCAAAAGATATTCGCGTACGTTACGCACCAAGTCCAACAGGACTACTACACATCGGAAATGCCCGTACAGCATTGTTCAACTACCTTTATGCACGTCATCACGGTGGAACTTTTATTATCCGTATCGAAGATACTGACCGTAAAC
>DXLD01000229.1:0-1855 GCA_019414935.1 Streptococcus sp. | reverse complement strand
ACCAGTTTATCTATCATTAAAATCCTAGTTTTTCAAAGATTTCTGAGAAGTTTTGACTGATTGCTTCAAGTGATACTTGCACTTCTTCTCGGGTTTGATTATTCTTAACTGTAACTTGTCCGCTTTCGACTTCACTCTCTCCTAGGGTGATAAGGGTCTTAGCCGCAAAGACATCGGCTGACTTGAATTGAGCTTTGAGTTTACGGTTGAGGTAATCACGCTCTGCTTTGAATCCTTGTTGGCGAAGAGCCTGTACTAATTCCAAGGCCTTGACATTTGCTCCTTCTCCCAAGACTGCGATATAGACATCTAGGGCGTTTTCGATAGGGAGGGCCACACCTTGCTTTTCAAGAATGAGAAGCAGGCGCTCTACACCAAGTCCAAAACCAAATCCAGCAGTTTCAGGGCCTCCAAAGTAAGAAACCAAACCATCGTAACGGCCACCCGCACAGACTGTCAGGTCATTGCCCTCAATCTCAGTGATAAACTCGAAAATAGTGTGATTGTAGTAGTCCAGACCACGCACCATATTGGTATCGATGATATAGTCTACTCCAAGATTTTCCAACATCTGACGCACAGCATCAAAATGAGCTTGACTTTCTTCATCAAGGAAGTCCAAGATAGAAGGTGCATTCTCTACTGCCACCTTGTCTTCTTTTTCCTTAGAGTCCAATACACGTAGAGGATTTTCCTCCAAACGACGTTGGCTATCCTTAGACAAGGTCTCCTTGAGCGGTGTCAAATAGTCAATCAAGGCTTGACGGTAGGCCGCACGACTCTCAGGATTTCCAAGAGTGTTGAGGTGCAATTTGACACCTTGGATGCCGATTTCTTTCAGGAAATGAGCTGCCATAGCAATGGTTTCCACATCAGTAGCTGGATTGCTAGATCCAAAACACTCAACACCAATCTGGTGGAACTGGCGCAAACGCCCTGCCTGTGGACGCTCATAGCGGAACATAGGGCCCATGTAGTAGAACTTACTTGGCTTTTGCACTTCTGGCGCGAAGAGTTTATTTTCCACATAGGAACGGACAACGGGCGCAGTTCCTTCTGGACGGAGAGTAATATGGCGGTCACCCTTGTCATAGAAATCATACATTTCCTTGGTTACGATATCCGTTGTATCTCCGACAGAGCGACTGATAACCTCATAATGCTCAAAAATAGGCGTGCGCACTTCTGCATAGTTATAGCGCTTGAAAATCTCACGGGCAAAGCCCTCAACGTACTGCCATTTGGCAGATTCAGCAGGTAAAATATCCTGCGTTCCTTTTGGTTTTTGTAATTTCATAGGGAATCCTCTTTAAACTTAATAGTCTTATTTTACCATAAATAGAAGGATTAAAACAGTGAGAAAAAATTTAGGATTTAGATATCATTTTTGAGATTAAGAACTGTCAAAAGAATAGCCAGGAAGGAAAGACCAACAAATAGCATCCAAGTCAACTGTATATTCCATACAGCTACAAGTGAAAAACAGGCTGTTCCCACAGGTATGGATAAGGTAAACAAGAGACCTAAAAAATTACTGGTACGAGCTAGAACCTCTGGAGCTAGATTTTTCATGAGCATGGCACTAATCTTTGGTTGAACTTTACCAGACACATATAGAGTTGAAAAGAGAAATAGCAAACCAAGTACGACTTGATTGAATAAATTAGCCAGACCAATTAGACTGAGTCCTACGGTAACCCACATCATCAATCTAGGCAAGGACTGTTTCCCAAAATAATCATTTCCCGTAAGACTACTGACGATGACTGCTAACAAAGCACCGAATTGACTGATAAATAGTGCCTCTGTGTAAGAAAAGTCCAAAAGAGAATGGCTCAAAAAGAAGATGTTATAG
>DXLD01000228.1:0-1862 GCA_019414935.1 Streptococcus sp. | reverse complement strand
GTCTATATCATCTTGTTTGCCCTATCTATCATCCTTGGTGAAGTGCAGTTAGTTGGTGTCCTTATAACTGCTGTCATCCATCTCTATATCAATATTGCACAATTAAGAAAAACAAAACGTTACTTTAAATAACAGGGATTTCTATGAATCGTGTCGCAAATGTAGGTGACGATGTTGAAAGGAATGAATCAATCAAAATAAATTTCATTCCAAGATAGAGCTATAACATAAAATTCTGAAAAGTTTGTAAAGTAGCTTTAGTAAACGTTCTTTTAAAAGAATGCTAATCATTACAATGAGCACCCTTCGGGGTGTTCTTTTTGTAGGCTCTTTGTCAACTGTAGTGGGTTGATGAAAAGTTATAACCTGGAGAGGACCAACTTGGTTCTCTCCTTTTTGATGTTCAAAGCAATGAGGATTCTAGTTTTAAAGTTTTCAAAGTTCCGGAAGCCAAAAGCATTGCGCTTGATGACCTTAATGAGGTTATTAGTAGCCTCTAGTTTTGCATTTGAGTATGGCAGTTCCAGTGCGTTCATGATCTTGTCCTTATCTTTCAAAAAGGTCTTAAAAACAGTTTGAAAAATAGGATTTACACAAGAAATCGCTTCTTCAATAAGATCAAAGAAATGGTTAGCTTGTTTCTCTTGAAAATGAAAGAGTAATAGTTGATAGAGGTCGTAGTGCTGTCTAAGTTCTTGGGAGTATGAAAGCAGCTTTTCTACAATCTCTTTATTGGTCAAGTGTGAGCGAAAAGTTGGGCGATAAAAACGTTTATCGCTGAGTTTACGGCTATCTTGTTGAATGAGTTTCCAGTAACGTTTCAGTACCTTATATTCGTGCGATTTCCGATCAAACTGATTCATGATTTGGATGCGAAGACGGTTCATAGCTCGACTGAGATGCTGGACAATGTGAAAACGATCCAGAACGATTTTAGCGTTTGGAAATAGTTTTCTGGCAATATCATAGTAGGGGCTAAACATGTCCATGGTAATGATTTTCACATGGCTTCTCACCTGTCTAGAATAGCGAAGGAAATGATTGCGAATAGTTACTTGAGTCCGCCCATCCAGAATAGCTACGATCTTTCTGGAATCAAAATCCTGTGCAATGAAGCTCATCTTACCCTTCTTGAAGCTGTATTCATCCCAAGACATGTGAGTTGGAAGGAAAGATAAATCTGTCTTGAATTTGAATTCTTTCAATTTACGAATGACTGTCGAAGTAGAGACAGATAGACTTTCTGCGATAGTCGTCATAGGGACTTTCTCGATTAATTTTTGAGTAATTTTCTGGTTGACGATCGCTGAGATTTGGTGATTCTTTTTGACTAAGGTGGTCTCTGATACAGCCATTTTCCCACAGACTTTACAACGAAAACGACGTTTTCTCAATCGAATGAGAGTCTTGTATCCTGCACATTCGAGGTAGGGAATTTTAGATTCTTTTTGAAAGTCATATTTAGCCATTTGTCCTTGACAGTTGTGACATTTAGGGGCAGGATAATCGAGCTTAGCGATGACTTCTTTATGCGTTCCAGCATCAAGATAATCCAAGATTTTGATGTTCTTGTCTTTAATTCCGAGTAAGTTTGTGATAAAATTTAATTGTTCCATAAGATTCTTTCTAATGATGGTTTGGTCACTTTTCATTATAGGTCTTATGGGACTTTTTTTCTACAACAAAATAGGCTCCATAATTCCTATGGTGGTTTTACCCACTACAGAAATTATAGAGCCTTTTTTGAGAGAATTTAGGTAGTGATAGTTTTTGTATTTTCCATAAATTAATATTTGAATATTTGATAAAAAAGCGATAAAATGATTACAGGAGAAATTTGTGCTGACTGTACAATTTGGTTT
>DXLD01000227.1:0-1891 GCA_019414935.1 Streptococcus sp. | reverse complement strand
ATCAATTTCATTTCGTGAAGAACTTCAAAGTAAGCCAATTCTGGAGCGTATCCTGCTTCTGTCAAGACTTCGAAACCTGCTTCGATAAGGGCAGTCAAACCACCACAAAGTACAGCTTGTTCACCAAACAAATCTTCTTCAGTTTCTTCTTTGTATGTTGTTTCAAGAAGACCTACACGTGCAGCTCCAACACCTTTACACCAGTCCATAGCAATGTTTTTCGCATTTCCTGTTGCATCTTGGTATACTGCATAAAGAGCTGGTACACCAAATCCTTCTTCGTAAGTACGACGTACCAAGTGTCCTGGTCCTTTAGGAGCACACATGAAGACATCTACATCTGCAGGAACTTTGATAAATTCAAAGTGGATGTTGAAACCGTGAGCAAATCCAACTGCGTTTCCAGCTTCCAAGTTTGGAGCGATTTCTGCTTCGTACAATTCTTGTTGGATTTCATCTGGTGCCAAAATCATGATAACGTCAGCCAATTTAGTTGCTTCTGCTACTGTGTAAGTGTCAAATCCATCTTCTTTTGCTTTGTCAAAAGATTTACCTGGACGTACACCAATAATGACATCACGACCTGAATCACGCAAGTTTTGAGCATGCGCATGTCCTTGTGAACCATAACCGATAACGGCGATTTTTTTACCGTCAAGTGCTGCTACTTTAACATCTTTTTCGTATTCCATTTGAACTGCCATCGTTTTTCTCTCTTTTCTATTATTTATTGCCTCTTAGGCTGGTTTAACAAATTTAAAATATTTTTATACTCAATAAAAATCAAAGAGCAAATTAGGAAGCTAGCCACAGGTTGCTCGAAGCACTGCTTCGAGGTTGTAAATAAAACTGACGAAGTCAGTAACATATACCTACGGCAAGGCAAAGCTGACGTGATTTGAATTTGATTTTCGAAGAGTATTAATCGCGGGTAAATCCAGTGGCACCCGTTCGAGCAATATTACGAATACCATATGGTCGAATGACTCGCAATAGAGCTTCACTCTTTTCAGCATTTCCTGTCATCTGAATGGTAATCGAGCTTGGCGCTACGTCTACCACTGTTGCACGGAAAGGTTGAATAATTGCTAGAATCTCAGCTCGCTTCTCAGCTGGCGCTGACATCTTAACCAAAATCACCTCGCGCTCCAAATGAGGCTTGTCTGTGATATCACGAATGCGAATCACATCAATCTGACGATTGAGTTGCTTGATAATTTGCTCCACTTCATCATGTGAAGCTACATCAATAATAATGGTGATCCGCGATACATTCGGATCTTCTGTTGCTCCAACAGAGATGCTTTCGATATTAACCTGACGACGAGACAGGACACCGGTAAAGCGATTGAGGACTCCTGAACGATTTTGTAGTTTTGCTGTTAACATTCTACGCATGGAACTTCACCCCCAACATCTCATGATTACTCTTACCAGCTGGTACCATTGGTAACACCTGTTCCTTACGAGAAATATCTACCTCGATTAGCATAGGAACATTCTCAGTGATGACTTCAAGGTCTTGAGCCAAGGTCTCAGGATTGTCAAACTTATAGTTTTTAATGCCATAAGCTTGTGCCATCAATTGGAAATCAGGAAGGGTATCAAAGACTGACTCTGACGTTCTACCTTCATAGAAGGATTCCTGCCATTGGCGAACCATTCCAAGTGAGTGGTTGTTCAGCATAACCACCTTGATTGGCACCTTGTAAATGTTCAAAATAGCCAATTCCTGGTTAGTCATTTGGAAACCACCATCCCCAACAAACAAGACTACTTCCTTATCTGGGTTAGCAATTTTAGCTCCAATTGCTGCTGGAATTCCAAATCCCATGGTTCCCAAACCACCTGAAGTCACTAACTGACGTTCATTTTGGTAGGGATAATACTG
>DXLD01000226.1:0-1914 GCA_019414935.1 Streptococcus sp. | reverse complement strand
AGGTAGTAAAGTAAGACACGAATATCTTTTGCCATAAGATTTGTTCTCTTTTCTATTCTTAAATTTTCAGAATTTTTCATCTAACTATACTAGTATACCTGCTTGAGAAAACGAATGCAATTTATTTGACTGGAAATTGTAGAAAGGGATTTATCCCTGCGCTTCATCAATAACCATAGCGAATAGCAGATAATTCTCTCAATTTTTTGATCTGCTCAGCTTGACTTTCTGACAAACTTAGCTTGTTATCAATCAATACGCGCGCAAGGTCAACGTTCATTTGACTCAAAATAAATGGAGTAGAGGTCCCATCGTCCTCTAATCGTCTTTTATAACTCACTAACTGATTTTTCAAAGGAGCAAGTTGATGCGTATTGTTTATACCTTCCAGTAGGTTATCTATGATCGTCATGGCTTCACAACGCCGTTCACTTCCTCCTGCAAACCATTTTAATGGTGTCATTCTCATTTTCCTCCTTAAATTGAAAAGCTATCATTCCTAACTCTCGTACCAATATTTCACCCAAATACCCTGTGTAAAAAAGTCAACAAAAATGGTAATGTCGCGAAAATATTATTAATCACATGCACCGCATAGGATGGATAAATACTCTTGGTATAGCGGGTCAAACTAGCAAAGATGATGCCAGATGTTGCAAAGACGAAGATATCTAACAAACTAGGTAGGCTTGAAAAATGAGGAAGAGCAAATAAAATTGACGGAAGAAGCAAATCAAGGCCAAATCTCGAATGCTTAAAAAAGGCATGTTGCAGTAATCCTCTATAGATTAGCTCTTCCATAAGTGGAGTCAGAAAGAACAAAGTTATATAGATACCTAGCTCAGCAAAGTTGGTTCCACTATAACCGATCAATACAGCCCAACCTTCAGCAGTTGATTGAACATGTTTAGCTGTCTGAACGTTAAAAGAGATCTGGAGCACTACCACTAATACTGTCAAAATCGAATACCAAAGCCATTTTTTTCTCGGAATGCGAAAAAGATAGCCGTGCCCTGTCTTAACCAGAATCCAAATCATGACTCCACTAAATAGCAAACTCAAAAGATTTTGAATCCAGACGAAATTGCCAATCTGGGAAGAAAATTGCCAATAATTTTGGACGATAAGCGTTAGCTGAGAAAGGCCAAATACGAAAAATAAGTAAGAGAAGACTGCACTTATTTTGAATAGAAGTTGATACTTTTTCATGTGAACCCTCCGTTGTAAACTTGGAACATCTCTAATATAAGCTATATTTTCCTAAATCCTTACTCCAAATCCTAAATGGTATTTGAGATTTCCTGAATGGTTAAACAGCGATAAGAAAACACAGATATCTATGCTCTCGTTTCAAAAAATCACTGCCTCCCCCAGATAAGCCTGAGGAAAACAGTGATTCAATTTTTAGGAATTAGGAATGAATACACGAAATCAATTGATCTTATGATTTTTTGTTTTTCAAGAATTCATCATATTGTTTTTGCATTTCGTTCAATACTTTATCGTAAGCACCTTCAGATTTCAATTTTTCCATCAATTCTGGAATAGCTTTATCTGGGTCTACAGTACCAGTGTTGATAGCTGTATCGAATTGTTGCATTGTGTTAGAGATTGCTGAGATTTCAGATTTCACATTGTCAGTGTTAAAGATGAATCCAAGTGCTGGAGATTCTTTAGCTTCAGCCAATTGTTTCTTAGAATCTTCGATTTGTTGGTCTGTAACGTTTTCGTTGATGTAAAGGATCCAGTTGTTACCAGTGTTCCATCCACCCATGTGAGTGTTTCCTTTGTAGCCATCAAGGACTTTAACACGGTTTTCTTTACCTGCAATTTTTTCCCAGTTCTTGCCTTCTGGACCGTAAACAAGGCCGTTCAAGAGTTCTGGGTTAGTGTTCAAGAGGTTCAACACTTCCA
>DXLD01000225.1:0-1920 GCA_019414935.1 Streptococcus sp. | reverse complement strand
ATGTGACCGTGATCACTAAGAAGAAAGCCTAAGCCTTGCTTGGGCTTTTTCTATGCTTATTATATGACATTAAAAATGTATTTTCTATATGTAAATTAAGATAGACTAAATTTGTTTAAATTTTACTAAAATATAGGTAATTTTTATCAAAAATACTTGAAGACAAAATAAAAATCGAAGTTCTTCTACTCCTATAAATAGAGTAATAGAACTTCGATTTTTATTCTAATTATCCTAAACCAAGACGGTCAAAGATATCATCCACTCGTTTGGTGTAATAAAGAGGGTTGAAGATTTCATCGATTTCTTCTTGAGTGAGGCGAGAAGTTACCTCTGGATCTGCTTCAAGAAGTGGTTTAAAGTCTACTTGATTGTCCCAAGAGTAGGCTGTTTTTGGTTGTACCAAGTCATAGGCTTGCTCACGGGTCATTCCTTTTTCAATCAAGGTCAACATAGCACGTTGACTGAAAATCAAACCAAAAGTCGAGTTCATGTTGCGGATCATGTTTTCTGGGAAGACTGTCAAATTCTTGACAATATTTCCAAAACGGTTGAGCATGTAGTCAATCAAAATAGTCGTATCTGGTGTAATGATGCGCTCAGCTGATGAGTGAGAGATATCACGCTCATGCCAGAGAGCAACGTTCTCATAAGCCGTAATCATGTGACCACGAATAACACGCGCAAGACCTGTCATGTTCTCAGAACCGATAGGGTTGCGTTTGTGCGGCATTGCAGATGAACCTTTTTGCCCTTTAGCAAAGAATTCTTCCACTTCGCGTTGCTCAGATTTTTGCAAACCACGAATTTCTGTTGCCATACGCTCGATTGAAGTCGCGATGCTAGCAAGAACTGCAAAGTACTCAGCGTGAAGGTCACGAGGGAGCACCTGTGTAGAGATTTCTTGAGCACGGATCCCCAGTTTATCACAGACATATTGCTCAACGAATGGTGGGATGTTGGCAAAGTTCCCAACCGCACCAGAAATCTTACCAGCTTCCACACCAGCAGCCGCATGCTCGAAACGCTCGATGTTGCGCTTCATTTCGCTGTACCAAGTCGCCAATTTCAGACCAAAGGTTGTAGGCTCCGCATGCACACCGTGGGTACGCCCCATCATGATGGTAAACTTGTGCTCCTTAGCCTTATCAGCGATGATGTTGGTGAAGTTTTCAAGGTCACGACGGATGATGTCGTTGGCCTGCTTGTAAAGATAACCGTAGGCCGTATCCACCACGTCGGTAGAAGTCAAACCATAGTGGACCCACTTACGCTCTTCACCAAGCGTCTCAGAAACTGCACGCGTGAAAGCCACCACATCGTGACGCGTCTCCTGCTCAATCTCCAAAATACGGTCGATGTCAAAGTCCGCCTTCTCGCGAATCAAAGCCACATCTTCCTTAGGGATTTCCCCCAACTCAGCCCATGCCTCGTCAGCCAAGATTTCCACCTCAAGCCAAGCACGGTATTTATTTTCTTCACTCCAAATGTTCGCCATCTCAGGGCGAGAGTAACGGTCGATCATGTTGTTAATTTTTCCTTTCTTCTTAAGCTACTGGGAATAAGCTATCTAGGTAAACCAAGATTTCTACTCAAACTCCTCTTTTCCAATAAACACAGATGGATAGTGTGGTAATTCATTGAGATTAGTATCCAATGGTAAATCATAAATTGCTAAATAATTTTCAGGATATTGAGCAATTAACTCTTCATATTTAGCTTGTACCTTATCTTGGTCAGCACTAGCAAACAATACTTCTACAACTGCTCCAGTCTTATCTTTCTCAACAAAAGCGTTAACGATTATTTGTATCATAGACTTGTCCTAAAAATCAATCCCTTTCCCTAACTCCTCAACCTCATCTGGCACATCACTAAACAAAGTCACATGTCCCATCTTGCGGTTGTGCTTCGCTTCTA
>DXLD01000224.1:0-1925 GCA_019414935.1 Streptococcus sp. | reverse complement strand
CTTTTTATTCCTCCGAGTCAGCCTTTCGTAATAAAGCGAAAATGGTGGTAAGTGGTGCGGTAGAACGTCCCATTCTAGGTATTTTACAAGACCCAAATGATCCACAAAGTGCGGTGGATTTATGTGATTGTCCGCTTTATCCTCAACGCTTTGCTAAACTCTTTCCAATTCTAAAAGATTTTATTGGACGCGCTGGCTTAGTCCCTTATAACGTGGCTAAACAAAAAGGTGAGCTGAAATATATTCTGCTTACAGAAAGCCAACATACAAAAAAATTGATGTTGCGTTTTGTATTGCGTTCAGAAACTAAATTGCCGTTAATTCAACGTGAATTTGCAGGGTTATTGGAAAAATTACCACAACTTGAAGTGGTGAGTGTGAATATCCAACCTCAACATGCGGCGATCTTAGAAGGTGAGAAAGAAATCTTTTTGACTGACCAACATACCTTATCAGAAAGCTTTAACGGTATTCCGTTGTTTATTCGCCCTCAAGGTTTCTTCCAAACGAATCCACTTGTAGCACAAGGGCTATATGCAACGGCACAAGATTGGGTACAAGATTTGCCGATTACTAAACTTTGGGATCTCTTTTGTGGCGTTGGAGGTTTTGGACTTCATTGCGCTAAAGCTTTACAGGATAAACATCAACAAGAAGTGGAGTTGACAGGGATTGAAATTTCGCCATTCGCTATTCAAGCAGCGACTCAATCCGCTCAAGTGTTAGGGCTCAATAACGTTAAATTCCAATCTTTGGATGCAGCTAATTTTGCGTTAGCACAAGATGCAAATAAACCTGATTTGCTGATCGTTAATCCACCTCGTCGAGGCATCGGAAAGGAACTCGCAGAATTTCTCAATAAAATGCAACCGCACTTTATTCTTTATTCCAGTTGCAACGCGATTTCCATGGGAAAAGATTTGCAGCATCTAACTAATTATAAACTTACTCAAATTCAATTATTTGATATGTTCCCGCATACGGCGCATTATGAAACTTTAATACTTTTGTCTCTTAAAATTTAATTTTTTATGAGTGAGGTGATCTCATTTGAATGAATATGTTGAAAGTCTAGAAAGAGAATTTTCCTCAATAGAAAACGGATTCAAAGAGGAAGAAAAAAGAGCGTTAATTGATTATGAATCTAATGATCATCAATACATTAAGAAATTAGCTTTTTTGTCTTATCAGTCTGATGAGTATCAAGTCAGAATGTATAGTGTATTTCTTTTGGGATACTTATCAGAGGATAAGGATATTTTGATTTTTTTAAGAGACGAAGTATCTAAAGATGCCAACTGGAGAGTTCAAGAAGTCTTGGCAAAATCATTTGACGAGTTTTGTAAGAGAACTGGATATGAGAAAGCACTTCCAGTAATAGATGATTGGTTAAAAAGTAGCAATCCTAATACAAGGAGAGCAGTTACTGAAGGATTGAGAATATGGACGGGGAGACCCTATTTCAAAGAAAATCCTAATGAAGCGATTAGAAGATTAGCAGCGCTAAAAGATGATTCTAGTGAATATGTTAGAAAATCAGTTGGTAATGCTTTACGAGATATAAGTAAGAAATATCCAGAATTAATTAGAATAGAACTTAATAGCTGGAATTTAGAAACTAAAGAGATTACACAGGTCTATAAATTGGCTAGTAAATTTTTAAGATAAATTCTAGTATTGTTTGAATACTTAATAAAAAAAGCTAACAGAAACGTTAGCTTTTTTTATTTAGAAATTTAACCGCACTTTTATTTTGCTATAAACTAGGACAATTAAGAAAAATACGGCCTGTAACAAAATAATGCATGCACCAGTAGACGCATCAAAATGATAGCTAAGTAGCACGCCTAGTAGACTTGCAGTTACAGCACTGATGATCGCGATAACAAGCATCTTATCGAAGCGATTCGTCAGGGTTAGCGCGG
>DXLD01000223.1:0-1929 GCA_019414935.1 Streptococcus sp. | reverse complement strand
ACTAAGAGATACGGAAGAGAATCTATACCTAGCCCAGTGAAACCTATAACTAATCCAGTTGCAGACCAGGGAGCCCTCAAGGTCACAGACAAAAAGCAAACAGATCCCAAAAGCAAAATGCTTGGCTGGCTACCCCCACCTAGAATCATTCCAAAGAGAGCAGCTCCAGCCATCCCCAAGGCAAAAGATGGCGTAAGTGTACCACCATAGGCCCCTGCCCACAGAGTAATAAGAACAACTAATGCTTTTAATATAAACAAAAGGAGTACTGTTTTGCCATTGCTACCATTCAATACTTCCTGAGCCATCATACGTCCATTTCCAAGTAGATGTGGAAAATAACTTGCTAATCCAATAAGAAAAAGAAAAGCTGAGGGCAATGTTAGAAGTATTCGTTTATCTTTTATTCTGTTTGAAGACGCTGCCTTACTTAAGCGACCAAAAAGCCAAGCTGGTGGGGTTAAGAAAAGAAGTAATAAGGGAATAATCCATATTTGCTTTAATGACCATGTGATGACTGGAATCTGGTAGAGAGCCTGATCTGAAATAACCCAGCCTGCTATATAGGTTGAGACATAGGTAGTCAAACCGACTAAGATAAATCGTTTAATAGATAGAGCAATTCCTAGGGTTTCAAAAACAAAGAAGACACTTGTTAATGGAACCTGATAGACAGCTGCTAAACCAGCACCAGCACCACAAGCAAGGAGAAAGATGCGATCCTTCATAGACAGTATACATATTTTTCCAATTGGCCCTGCAAATAGAGTTCCAATCTCTCGTGGCGCAGCTTCTTTACCAATAGGCGCTCCCCCTCCAACTGCAATGATCTGACAAATTGAATGAAATAGCTGTCTTAAAAAATGAAGCTTGTATTGTGAAGTCTCATCCTTCATCTGAGCTTTGATGGAATAAATCTTCGACCCTTTTTGCAAGAAGTACCAGACTAAGGACGAGCTAAGACCCACCATTATTAAACTTAGTCCTATCCGTGAAGAGGAAACTCCATCTGTCAAAAATTCACTATGATGCTCTGACTGACCAAAAGCCAGCTCCTCCACCATCTCTAAAAGATAATGGAGAACTATACCAGATAAACCCGAAACTATTCCTTGCAGAATTACTGCTATGAATAATCTAAAATTATAAGGGATTTTTCGAAAAATACTCCTCAATTCTATTAACATGATTACAATTCTGCAAGAATCGCTTTCAGCAAGCCTTTGAAGTCGCCTTTAACACGTTCAGTCACTTCTACAACTTCTTCGTGGTTCAGTTCTTCTTGGAATCCAGCAGCGAAGTTAGTAATACATGAAATTCCCAGAACTTTTAAACCTGAGTGGGCTGCCACGATAACTTCAGGAACCGTAGACATACCGACTGCATCAGCTCCCAGTGTCTTATAGGCACGAATTTCTGCTGGTGTTTCATAAGTCGGACCAGTTACACCGATATAGACACCTTCATCAAGCTTGATACCAAGTTTTTTAGCCACTTCATGGGCAGTAGCACGGTATTCTGGTGTGTAGGCTTTAGACATATCAGGGAAACGTGGACCAAAGTCATCCAAGTTTTCACCCATCAATGGGTTTTGCCCCGTCATATTGATATGGTCTGAGATAGCCATCAAGGTACCAGGCCCAAATCCAATACCTCCAGCTGCATTGGTTACAATGACACCTTCACATCCGAGAACTTTCATCACACGTACTGGGAAAGTCACGACTTCAAGAGGATTTCCCTCGTAGAAATGGAAACGACCTTGAAGAGCCAAGACCTTGCGACCTGCAAGTTCTCCATATACCAATTTACCAGCGTGACCGACTACTGTAGAGCGGCCCCAGTTTGGAATATCTGCATAGTCTACTACAACAGGATTTTCGATTTCTTCTGCAAGTTCTCCAAGCCCTGATCCAAGGATTAGACCGA
>DXLD01000222.1:0-1955 GCA_019414935.1 Streptococcus sp. | reverse complement strand
GTAATAGTGACTTTGACCATTTTCGTGTAATATATGCAAAAGCGTTTCGAAACATAAGAGCCCTTTCTTTATTTTTTCTTTTCTATGAGTTGTTTCTTCTTCAACTCTAAAACCACATCAGATGCCTGAGCAACTTCCTTACTGTGCGTGACAACTATAACACATTTTTGGCGATCTAAGGCCATTCTTTTAAGGATAGCAATAATATCCTTGGCAGTTTCGTCGTCTAGATTTCCTGTCGGTTCATCTGCTAAGATAATTGGAGCCTCTGAAACCAAAGCCCGCGCAATAGCTACACGTTGTTGTTGCCCACCTGAAAGTTGCAGGACATTTCGATTAATTTGTTTTTCATCTAATCCCAATTCAGAAAGTATCTTCCTATCGGCATTTTTATTAACAAGTCGTACATTTTCTAAAGGTGTAAGATAATCAATGAGATTGTAATTTTGAAAAACAAGCGCAACATGGTGTCTACGATGATAACTAGAGCCTTTTTTCTTGATATTTTCTCCATTAAACAAGACCTGCCCCTTCTTGGGATAATCAAGACCTGCCAAAAGGGAAAGTAAGGTCGATTTTCCCGCTCCAGATTGCCCAATAATACTATAAAATTTACCTTTCTCGAAACGATAATTCACCTTCGAGAGGATAGCTTCACTTTTATTTTGATAACTATACGTAACATCTTTGAGTTCTAACATAGTGTTCCTTTCTCCTTAACTCATATTAGATAAGATTTCTTTTGGAGTTTTGCGCCAAATGAGACCTGTTGTCACACCGAGCGATAATATTACCAAGACTAGAAGACTTAGATAAGATTGGCCTAAAGGTAGTCCCTGAGGAATTTGATCTAATAACTGAAGAGCCTGTTGCTGTCCTTGCTGTCCTATAAATTCTTGCAAAAACAGTCGACTTAGTAGTCGTCCAATAGCAAGGGCTGGTAGCAAAGACATAAGGGACACCAACAATATCTCCATAAGAAATTGAGCAAAAATGCGTCCCTTGCTCTTCCCAATTGCTAAAAGAATACCTATCTCATGATTTCTCTCACGCGTCCATAGTGCCATTAAAAACAAGAGGATACCTGCTCCTGTAACAATTAAACTAATCATCATCGTTCTGACTATTTCTTGTAGCGCTTGAGACGATTCCTTCAAGGAGTCAAAAGCCTTTCGGTCCTCGTCCAAACGTAGACGATACCAATCGATATCTAATTGTTTCACTTGTTTAATGACTTGGTCGATTCTATCTGGATTCTTAATACCAAAGGATAATTTTGTCACTAACTTATCAGTCAAATTAAGCAGCTGGCTAGAGTCCTCATAATGGAGGAAGACTTGATTTTCACTTAAATCTGAGGACATTCCAGTAAATGTCTCCTCCTTCTTGCCAGAAAAAATACCAACGATATCAAAGCTCATTTTCTTAGCTCTATTTTCAGTCACCTGAAAATTGGACAAGGTCAGCTTGTCTCCGACGCTTAGCTTATTTTTTCTAGCAAGCGATTCATGAATCATAA
Organism: Streptococcus sp.; assembly: GCA_019414935.1. Classification (GTDB taxonomy): domain Bacteria; phylum Bacillota; class Bacilli; order Lactobacillales; family Streptococcaceae; genus Streptococcus. The sequence goes on along the minus strand of DXLD01000222.1, from coordinate 436 downwards.
TTTGACCTTTAGCAGATAAGTGCTTTCCCTTAAGGAGTTGAAAAGCACCACTCCTAAAATCAACACTTTGGCCTGTTTCCTTAGTAAAAGTGGCTCCCAAGGCTTGATTAGCCTCATTATCAAGGTCATCACGTTTCACCGTTTGTTTTCCTGTAACTACCTTCTTATCGATAAGTCGCACCGGACTTACATATTGAGGTATCGTTGAAATCACATCAGATAGATGACTAATCTTTGCCCCCTCTTTCCAGGAAAAGGCACTCCCTCTTTCTTTACTTACCAGATCAAAACTTGCCCCACTTGACTTCCTGATTTGTGCCTCCATTCCTCCACCAACTTGCATAAGAGAAAAACAAAAATACAAGCAAGATAATATCAAAAATAAAATAAGAAAAAGGATAAAATTCCGCGTTTTTTTGCGGAAAATATAAGCAAC
>DXLD01000221.1:0-1961 GCA_019414935.1 Streptococcus sp. | reverse complement strand
CAAAACGAACCCCTTCACGGTTTGATTCATCACGTACAGCTGTAATCCCTTCGATCCGTTTTTCTTGCACCAAGCGAACGATGTGCTCGTGAACCTTGGTTTTATTGACCATATAAGGGAACTCAGTGACAACAATCCGTTCACGGCCACTCTTGGTCACTTCAATCTCTGTACGAGAACGAAGCACGATCGACCCTTTTCCTGTTTCATAGGCTTTGTGGATACCTGATTTCCCCATGACCAAAGCACCTGTCGGAAAATCTGGACCTGGAAGAACTTCCATAAGATCACGGGTCGTTACCTCAGGATTATCCATCATCAACTTCACCGCGTCAATGGTTTCTCCCAGATTATGTGGAGGAATATTTGTAGCCATCCCAACGGCAATCCCAGTAGCACCATTGACGAGAAGGTTAGGAAAACGTGCAGGTAAGACCAAAGGTTCACGCTCGCTGGCATCATAGTTATCAGCGAAATCAACTGTATTTTTGTTGATATCCCGCAGCATTTCAAGAGCAATCTTACTCATACGAGCTTCGGTATACCGTTGTGCAGCGGCGCCATCACCGTCCATAGAACCAAAGTTTCCATGACCATCCACTAACATGTAGCGATAACTCCACCATTGCGCCATCCGAACCATGGCTTCATAAATAGAGGAATCCCCGTGTGGGTGGTATTTACCCATAACATCCCCTGTGATACGGGCTGATTTCTTATGTGGTTTATCTGGTGTAACACCCAATTCATTCATTCCGTACAAAATACGACGGTGAACAGGTTTCAAACCATCACGAACATCAGGGAGGGCACGAGCAACGATAACACTCATGGCATAATCGATAAAACTCGTCTTCATTTCTGATGTTAAATTCACATCAATTAGATTCTTATCCTGCATTCAAAAAATGCCTCTCTTTACTTAATTCACCATACTATTATAACACATTTTAGCCTATTTTTCTTCTAAGGAGTACAAATGTAAAAACGTTTACATCAAGGATTCATACTGTATCAGATGACAAAGACTTTCAAAAGTGGTAAAATGAAATCGTATGAGAATCTATCTCAAAAAAATATGAAGGAGACGTTTAGACTCATGAATTTGACTAAACAACACAAAAAAGTTATCCTTGTCGGTGATGGTGCTGTAGGTTCATCTTACGCTTTTGCACTTGTTAACCAAGGAATTGCACAAGAGCTTGGAATTATCGAAATTCCTCAATTGCATGAAAAAGCTGTTGGTGATGCGCTTGACCTTAGCCACGCCCTTGCCTTCACTTCACCTAAGAAGATTTATGCGGCTGAGTACGCTGACTGTGCAGACGCTGACCTTGTTGTGATTACTGCAGGTGCTCCTCAAAAACCAGGTGAAACACGCCTTGACCTTGTTGGTAAAAACCTTGCGATCAACAAATCAATCGTTACAGAAGTTGTGAAATCTGGATTTAACGGTATCTTCCTTGTAGCTGCTAACCCAGTTGACGTATTGACATACTCTACATGGAAATTCTCTGGATTCCCTAAAGAACGTGTTATCGGTTCTGGTACTTCTCTTGACTCAGCTCGTTTCCGTCAAGCTTTGGCTGAAAAATTGGATGTGGACGCTCGTTCAGTACACGCCTACATCATGGGTGAACACGGTGACTCAGAATTCGCTGTATGGTCACACGCTAACATCGCTGGTGTAAACCTTGAAGAATTCCTTAAGGACACTCAAAACGTTCAAGAAACTGAATTGATCGAATTGTTCGAAGGTGTTCGTGACGCTGCTTACACTATCATCAACAAAAAAGGTGCTACATACTACGGTATCGCTGTTGCCCTTGCTCGTATCACTAAGGCTATTCTTGATGATGAAAATGCGGTTCTTCCACTTTCAGTATTCCAAGAAGGTCAATATGGAATCAATGATGTCTTTATCGGTCAACCAGCTGTTGTTGGAGCACACGGTATTGTAC
>DXLD01000220.1:0-1968 GCA_019414935.1 Streptococcus sp. | reverse complement strand
TGCAGCAGCTTTCACAGCTCTTGCAGATGCAGCTAAAGCAAAACTTGGTAAATAATAACTGATAAGACTGGAACAGGATTGTCCCAGTCTTTTTGAAAATAAAGGAGAAAAATATGGCTTCAAAAATGCTACACACTTGCTTGCGAGTAGAAAATCTTGAAAAATCAATCGCATTTTATCAAGATGCTTTTGGTTTTAAAGAATTGCGCCGCAAAGATTTTCCAGATCATGCTTTCACCATTGTTTATCTAGGACTTGAAGGTGACGACTATGAGTTGGAGTTGACTTATAACTACGATCACGGTCCTTATGTGGTCGGAGATGGGTTTGCCCACATCGCCCTCAGTACACCTGATCTTGAAGCTCTTCACCAAGAGCACAGTGCAAAAGGCTATGAAGTGACTGAGCCAAATGGTCTACCAGGAACTGTACCAAACTATTATTTTGTCAAAGACCCTGATGGATACAAGGTCGAAGTCATTCGTGAAAAATAATCTCGTGATGTCAAGTAGAATGTTCGTTTTCTACTTGACTTTTTTTAGCTGAAAGAGTATACTAGTAAAAATTTAACCTTTAAGGGGAGTCCAGAGAGACTCACAAGGTGTCAGATAAAAGAAAAGTACAATTTTCTAGAGGAGACTTTTTGAGTGTGCTCTCTTGTCTTGTACGATTTTAACTGAGGCCTTGCAATCGCAAGGTCTTTTCTTTATCTGGTCCCCTTAAAATTTAAGGAGGAAAAGTCATGAATCCCACATGTAAGAAACGCTTGGGTGCCATTCGTTTGGAAACCATGAAGGTGGTTGCACAAGAGGAAATCGCACCAGCAATCTTTGAATTAGTCCTAGAAGGAGAAATGGTTGAAGCCATGCGAGCAGGCCAATTTCTTCACCTGCGTGTGCCTGATGATGCCCATCTCTTGCGCCGTCCTATTTCGATTTCGTCTATTGATAAGGTTAAGAAGCAGTGTCATCTCATTTATCGGATTGAGGGGGCTGGCACAGCTATTTTCTCAACCTTAAGTCAGGGAGACACTCTTGATGTGATGGGGCCTCAGGGGAATGGTTTTGACTTGTCTGACCTAGATGAGCAGAGCCAGGTTCTCCTTGTTGGAGGGGGGATTGGTGTTCCGCCCTTGCTTGAAGTAGCCAAAAAATTGCATGCGCGTGGTGTGAAAGTAGTGACAGTTCTCGGTTTTGCTAATAAGGATGCTGTTATTTTAGAGACGGAATTGGCCCAATATGGGCAGGTCTTTGTAACGACAGATGATGGTTCTTATGGAATCAAGGGGAATGTTTCCGTTGTCATCAATGATTTAGATAGTCAATTTGATGCTGTTTACTCATGTGGGGCACCTGGAATGATGAAGTATATCAACCAAACCTTCTATAACCATCCAAGAGCCTATCTATCTTTGGAATCACGTATGGCTTGTGGGATGGGGGCTTGCTATGCCTGCGTCCTAAAAGTGCCAGAAAGCGAGACGGTCAGCCAACGCGTCTGTGAAGATGGCCCTGTTTTCCGCACAGGAACAGTTGTATTATAAGGAGAAAATCATGACTAGAAATCGTTTACAAGTTTCTCTACCTGGTTTGGATTTGAAAAATCCCATCATTCCAGCATCAGGCTGTTTTGGTTTTGGTCAGGAGTATGCCAAGTACTATGATTTAGACCTTTTAGGTTCTATTATGATCAAGGCGACAACTCTTGAACCACGCTTTGGGAATCCAACTCCAAGGGTGGCAGAAACACCTGCGGGCATGCTCAATGCAATCGGTTTGCAAAATCCTGGTTTAGAAGCTGTTTTAGCTGAAAAGCTACCGTGGTTGGAAAGAGAATATCCAAATCTTCCTATTATTGCCAATGTAGCTGGTTTTTCAAAACAAGAGTATGCAGCTGTTTCTAGTGGTATTTCCAAGGCAGCTAATGTAAAGGCAATTGAGCTCAATATCTCTTGTCCTAACGTAGACC
>DXLD01000022.1:0-15117 GCA_019414935.1 Streptococcus sp. | reverse complement strand
ACATAGAGTTTGATTTTTCCAAAGTCAAGGTCGGCCATGTGAGTACATACTTTGTTCAAGAAGTGACGGTCGTGGGATACTACGATAACGGTGTTATCAAAATCAATCAAGAAGTCTTCTAACCAAGTAATCGATTGGATATCCAAACCGTTGGTTGGCTCGTCCAAAAGAAGAACATCTGGTTTACCAAAAAGTGCTTTGGCTAGGAGAACTTTTACTTTTTCACCGTTGGCCAATTCGCTCATGTTTTGATAGTGCAATTCTTCTGGAATGTTTAGGTTTTGAAGTAGTTGAGAGGCTTCACTCTCTGCTTCCCAACCTCCAAGCTCGGCAAACTCTCCTTCGAGTTCGGCAGCACGGACGCCATCCTCATCTGAGAAATCTTCCTTCATGTAGATAGCATCTTTCTCCTTCATGATGCTATAAAGTTTTTCATTTCCCATAATAACGACATCAATGGCACGTTCATCCTCATAGTCAAAGTGATTTTGACGAAGCACAGAGAGACGTTCATCTGGACCAAGAGAAATATGACCAGTAGTAGGTTCGATATCTCCAGCTAAAATTTTTAAAAAGGTTGATTTTCCGGCACCATTAGCACCGATTAATCCGTAAGTATTTCCTTCTGTAAATTTGATATTGACATCATCAAAAAGTTTACGATCACTAAAACGTAGTGAAACATCAGATACTGTAAGCAATGTTTTTCTCCTATATATGTAATATATTTATTCTACTAGAAAATACGGAAATATTCAAATTTTTATCTGTCAATTTTGTGTAAATTAAATTTACAGCATACTTTACACAAATCCGTAAATGGCAAGACTGATTTATTTTGATAAATTACGGTTATTTTATTAAAAAAATGCTATAATTGAAGGGACCACATCGAAGGAGAATAAAATGACTAAACCCATTATTTTAACAGGAGACCGTCCAACAGGAAAATTGCATATTGGACATTATGTTGGCAGTCTCAAAAATCGAGTATTGTTACAGGAAGAGGATAAGTATGATATGTTTGTGTTCTTGGCTGACCAACAAGCTTTGACAGATCATGCTAAAGATCCTCAAACAATTGTAGAGTCTATCGGAAATGTTGCTTTGGATTATCTTGCAGTTGGATTGGATCCAAGTAAATCAACTATCTTTATTCAAAGCCAAATTCCAGAATTAGCTGAGTTATCTATGTATTATATGAATCTAGTTTCATTAGCACGTTTGGAGCGTAATCCAACTGTCAAGACAGAGATTGCTCAGAAAGGATTTGGAGAAAGTATTCCGACAGGCTTCTTAGTTTACCCAATAGCTCAAGCAGCTGACATTACAGCTTTTAAGGCTAATTATGTTCCTGTTGGGACAGATCAGAAACCAATGATTGAGCAAACTCGTGAAATTGTTCGTTCATTTAACAATGCATATAACTGTGATGTCTTGGTAGAGCCAGAAGGTATTTATCCAGAAAATGAGAGAGCAGGGCGTTTGCCTGGTTTAGATGGAAATGCTAAAATGTCTAAATCCCTTAATAACGGTATTTATTTAGCTGATGATGCGGATACTTTGCGTAAAAAAGTAATGAGTATGTATACAGATCCAGATCATATCCGTGTTGAGGATCCAGGTAAGATTGAAGGAAATATGGTTTTCCATTATCTAGATGTTTTTGGTCGTCCAGAAGATGCTCAAGAAATTGCTGATATGAAAGAACATTATCAACGAGGTGGTCTTGGTGATGTGAAGACCAAGCGTTATCTACTTGAAATATTAGAACGTGAACTTGGTCCTATTCGTGAGCGCCGTATCGAATTTGCTAAGGATATGGGAGAAGTTTATAATATGCTTCAAAAAGGTAGTGAAAGAGCACGTGAAGTTGCGGGTCAAACCCTATCTGATGTTAAAGGGGCCATGGGACTTCATTACTTTAACTGAGTTTATTTTACAAGAAACTATCATTTCTATATCAAAGAAAAGATAGTTTTTTATTTGCTCCTGTAACATTTGACAAATTTTTATAGAATGGTATGATAGATACAATATAAAAAGAGTCAAGCTCAAAAAGAAAGAAAAGAGGAAACTTCGAATGTCTAATTGGGACACTAAATTTTTGAAAAAAGGTTTTACCTTTGATGATGTATTGCTTATTCCAGCTGAAAGTCATGTGTTGCCTAACGATGCAGATTTAACAACTAAATTGGCAGATAATTTGACTTTAAATATCCCAATTATTACCGCTGCTATGGACACAGTTACAGAGAGTCAAATGGCCATTGCTATTGCTCGTGCAGGTGGTCTCGGAGTTATCCATAAAAACATGTCAATTGCTCAACAAGCAGACGAGGTTCGCAAGGTAAAACGTTCTGAAAATGGAGTTATTATTGATCCGTTCTTCTTGACGCCTGAACATACAATCGCTGAAGCTGATGAGCTTATGGGACGTTACCGTATCAGTGGTGTTCCAGTTGTTGAAACACTTGAAAATCGTAAATTAGTTGGTATTTTGACAAATCGAGATCTTCGTTTTATTTCAGATTATAACCAACCAATTTCAAATCATATGACTAGTGAAAATCTTGTGACTGCTCCTGTGGGTACAGATCTTGCAACGGCTGAAAGCATTCTTCAAGAACACCGTATTGAAAAACTTCCGTTGGTAGATGAAGAAGGCAGTCTTTCTGGTTTGATTACTATTAAAGATATTGAAAAAGTTATTGAGTTTCCAAATGCGGCTAAAGATGAGTTTGGTCGTCTTCTGGTTGCTGGTGCAGTAGGTGTTACTTCAGATACATTTGAACGTGCAGAGGCTCTTTTTGAGGCAGGAGCAGATGCGATTGTTATTGATACTGCGCATGGTCATTCTGCAGGTGTCTTGCGTAAAATTGCTGAGATTCGTGCTCATTTCCCAGACCGTACACTGATTGCTGGAAATATTGCTACTGCTGAAGGTGCACGTGCCCTTTATGAAGCAGGTGTAGACGTTGTCAAGGTTGGTATTGGCCCAGGTTCTATCTGTACTACTCGTGTGATTGCTGGTGTTGGTGTTCCGCAAGTAACAGCTATCTACGATGCTGCAGCTGTTGCGCGTGAATATGGTAAAACGATTATTGCTGACGGTGGAATCAAGTATTCTGGAGATATTGTAAAAGCTCTTGCGGCTGGTGGAAATGCTGTTATGCTTGGATCTATGTTTGCTGGAACTGATGAAGCTCCAGGAGAAACTGAAATCTTCCAAGGACGTAAATTCAAGACTTACCGTGGTATGGGTTCAATCGCTGCTATGAAGAAAGGCTCAAGCGATCGTTACTTCCAGGGTTCTGTCAATGAAGCAAACAAACTCGTTCCAGAAGGAATTGAAGGGCGTGTTGCTTATAAAGGAGCGGCAGCTGATATTGTCTTCCAAATGATTGGTGGTATTCGCTCTGGTATGGGTTACTGTGGTGCAGCTAACCTCAAAGAACTACACGATAATGCTCAATTTATTGAAATGTCTGGTGCTGGTTTGAAAGAAAGCCATCCTCATGATGTACAAATTACGAATGAGGCACCAAATTATTCTATGTAAAAACACTGAAAAGAACTCCCGTGAAAACAGGAGTTCTTTTACAACGTTGTCAACCTACCTTTACAGTAACTTTACCATCCTGAATAGTGAAGATGCTTAGATTTTCTGGCAGATTTTGAAGATGATCTAAGCTGGTTGTTGTGATAAAGGTTTGTATTGAATGTGAAATCGTTTCTAATAGTTTTAGTTGTCTAGTGTTGTCAAGTTCGCTCATAACATCGTCAAGCAGTAATATTGGAGATTCTGTAGTAATGCTTTCCATTAATTCGATTTCTGCTAATTTTATCGAGAGGACGAGACTACGATGTTGACCTTGACTTCCAAAACTAGCATCCATCCCATTTATATAAAAAGAAATATCATCTCGATGAGGACCAACACCAGTATTCTTTTTAAATAAATCTCTGGACCTACTTTTTTCTAAAGCAATTTTGAAAGATTCTGATAAGTCTTCTTTGTCAGCTATCTTGACAGAAGATTGATAGGATATTGACAGTTCTTCAATCTGATTAGAGATTTCAAAATGTTTCTTACGCCCAAAATGCTCTAGTTTTTTTATGAAATCTAAGCGGTGCTTCATTACACGATATCCATAATCGACTAGCTGATCATCTAGTACCGAAAGGAAGGTTTCATCTATTGTTTGAGCTGATTTTAAATAGGTATTTCTTTGTTTTAGGATATGGTTATAATTTGTTAAGTCAGATAAATAGATTGGCTTAATTTGCCCAAGTTCCATGTCAATGAATTTTCGTCGAACTGAAGGTGCTCCTTTAATTAGTTGTAAATCTTCAGGAGCAAATAAGACAACATTCATGTGTCCTACGTAATCTGAAAGTCGTGCCTGTTTTAAGTGATTCACTTTTGTCACACGTCCTTTTTGTGTTAGTTCAATTTCGAGAGGAACGAATCCCGTTTTTTTCTGAACAAGACCTGAAAGATGAAGTTGTTCCTCATCAAAATGAATGAGATTTTTATCTGTTCGAGTTCGATGACTACGTGTTAAGGCTAAAAAATAGATAGCCTCTAACATATTTGTTTTTCCTTGAGCATTACGTCCTAAAAAGACATTTAATTTAGGATTAAAGTCTATTTTCGTCTCTTTATAGTTACGAAAAGTTTTGAGAGATAGATGTTGTAGCCACATGATTATCTACCAGGGAATCGCGGAGCTTGTTTGCTTTTGGGTGAAGAAGTAGGTTTTGATTTATCTTTTTTTACTCCCTTATTCATCTCTTTAACAAGCTTAGCGATTCGTTCTTTTTCAACTTTATCAGCTTGGTATTCCTCTTTCTCCTCAGAAGTAGGTTGTGTCAACAAGATGTCAATATTCATGTCAGGGATGTCAACTTTATCACCAATACGAAGTTTTTTACCACGACGATTCTCTAATTCCCCATTAAAGTAAACAGAATGTTCAGCGAGAAATGATTTGATAGCTCCTCCGCTATGTGTAATTCCAAGTTCTTTGAGTAGTGCTTGGAGGGTAATAAATTCTTCAAATAATTTGTATTCCATAATTCACCTCAATCTTTGGTATTATACCATATTTTCCTAAAAATAGTGAGAGAAATAGGGAGAAATGTAAGCGATTTTTATTTCAAAAGTGTTACAGAGAACAAGAAAATTTCAGGTTTTCGTGATATAATAGAAGTCTGTATATAAGGAGGTAAATCATGGAGTTAGTGCATGGAATTTCAACACATTTTATCCAATCAAAAAAGTTTAAAACGAACAAAATCGCCGTGCGTTTTACCGCTCCATTATCCCTCGATACGATTGCAGGTCGCATGTTGAGTGCGAGTATGCTAGAGACTGTTAATCAGATGTATCCCACTTCTCAAGATTTGAGGAGACATTTAGCCAGTCTATACGGCACAGATATGTCAACTAATTGTTTCAGAAGAGGGCAAAGTCATGTTGTAGAATTGACATTTAATTATGTTCGTGATGAGTTTTTAAGTAGGAAAAATGTGCTAACTTCTCAGGTTTTGGAACTAATAAAAGAGACTCTTTTCTCACCCGTGGTAGTTGATAATGGATTTGATCCGTCCTTATTTGAAATTGAGAAAAAGCAATTGCTAGCAAGTTTAGCAGCTGATATGGATGATTCTTTTTATTTTGCACATAAAGAATTAGACAAATTATTTTTTCATGATGAACGTCTCAGATTGGAATACAGTGATTTACGAAATCGTATTTTAGCTGAAACTCCACAAAGTTCTTATTCTTGTTTCCAAGAATTTTTGGCCAATGATCGAATAGACTTCTTTTTCCTAGGTGATTTTAATGAGGTTGAAATTCAAAATGTATTAGAATCATTTGTCTTTAAAGGTCGAGAAGGAGATGTGAAGGTTCAGTATTGTCAACCTTATTCCAATATCCTTCAGGAAGGTATGGTTCGGAAAAATGTGGGACAATCCATTTTGGAATTAGGTTATCATTGCCCTTCTGAATATGGTGATGAGCAACATTTACCCATAATTGTAATGAATGGTTTACTTGGTGGATTTGCTCACTCTAAACTATTTACAAATGTCCGTGAAAATGCTGGATTGGCTTATACTATTTCAAGTCAGCTCGATTTGTTTAGTGGATTCTTGAGGATATATGCTGGTATCAATCGAGAAAATCGTAACCAGGCTCGTAAAATGATGAATAATCAACTGATTGATTTAAGAAAAGGATATTTTACAGAGATTGAGTTAGAGCAGACCAAAGAAATGATTCGTCGGTCTTTATTACTTTCTCAAGATAATCAAAGTTCATTGATTGAACGTGCTTATCAAAATGCCTTACTTGGAAAATCTTCAGCAGACTTTAAAGGTTGGATTGCAAAACTCGAGAAAGTTGACAAAGATGCTATTTGTAGAGCAGCTAATAATGTGAAACTACAAGCGATTTACTTTATGGAAGGAATAGAATGACAAAGGTTGTTTTTGAAGAAAAATACTATCCAGCTGTAAAAGAAATGGTTTATCGAACTCGTTTGTCAAATGGCTTGACAGTTGCTCTTTTGCCTAAAAAGGAATTTAAAGAGGTTTACGGGAGTGTAACTGTACAGTTTGGTTCGGTAGATACGCTTGTCCCAGAAGTTGACGGATATGTAAAAAAATATCCTGCGGGAATTGCTCATTTTCTTGAACATAAATTGTTTGAGAGAGAAAATGCTAGCGATTTGATGTCGGCTTTTACGAGTCTAGGTGCAGATAGTAATGCCTTTACAAGCTTTACAAAAACAAGCTATCTTTTTTCAGCAACGGATCATTTTTTAGAAAATTTGGACTTACTTGATGAATTGGTAACATCAGCACATTTTACTGAAGATTCCATTTTAAGAGAGCAGGATATTATCCAGCAAGAACGAGAAATGTATCAAGATGATCCAGATTCGTGTTTATTCTTTTCAACTTTAGCAAATTTGTATCCAGGCACACCTTTAGCAACTGATATAGTTGGCAGTGAGGAGTCCATTTCCCAAATAAATCTAACTAATTTGCAAGAAAATTTTACAAAGTTTTACAAACCTGTAAATATGTCTCTGTTTTTAGTTGGTAATTTTGATGTGGAGCAAGTACAAGACTATTTTGAAAGAAAAGAATTGAAAGATTTAGATGTTCAGGAAGTAGTAAGAGAAAAATTTGTTTTACAGGCTGTAAAGCAAACAGACAGCATGAGGATGGAAGTATCTTCTCCCAAACTAGCGATTGGTGTTAGAGGTAAACAAGAAGTTGCCGAAGCGGATTGCTATCGACATCATATTTTATTAAAATTATTGTTTGCAATGATGTTTGGTTGGACTTCGGATCGTTTTCAGAAATTATATGAATCAGGTAAAATTGACGCATCCTTATCTCTGGAAGTTGAAGTAACAAGTCGCTTTCATTTTGTCATGTTGACAATGGATACAAAAGAGCCAGTTGCTTTATCTCATCAGTTTAGGAAGGCTATTCGTAATTTTACAAAGGATTTAGATATTACAGAGGATCATTTAGATATTATCAAAAGAGAGATGTTTGGAGAATTTTTCAGTAGCATGAACTCTCTTGAATTTATTGCAACGCAATATGATGCTTTTGAAAATGGTGAGACAATTTTTGATTTGCCAAAAATTTTACAGGAAATTACTTTAGAGGATGTCCTTGATGCTGGACATCATTTAATAGATGATGGTGATATAGTTGATTTTACAATATTCCCATCGTAGTAACCTATCATAATCGATACTAGAAAGAAGGAATGACAAGTATGAGGAAAAAAACAATTGGTGAGGTTTTACGTTTAGCTAGAACCAACCAAGGGTTGACTTTAGAAGAATTACACAAAAAAACAGAAATTCAGTTGGATATGTTGGAAGCGATGGAAGCTGATGATTTTGATCAACTTCCTAGTCCATTTTATACTCGTTCTTTTTTGAGAAAGTATGCGTGGGCAGTTGAGCTAGATGAGCGAATTGTCTTGGATGCTTATGATTCTGGGAGCATGATTACTTATGAGGAAGTAGATGTTGATGAAGACGAGTTGACAGGTAGGAGACGTTCAAGTAAGAAAAATAAGACATCATTTTTACCTTTATTTTATTTTATACTCTTTGCACTATCGATTGTCATTTTTGTGACTTATTATGTTTGGAATTATCTCCAGACTCAACCAGAGCGTTCATCTGCGTCTAGTTATAGTGTAGTCCAAGCAACAAGCTCAACTAGTTCTGTAACTTCATCCTCAAGTAGTAGTTCATCAAGTAGCTCTTCGAATATGGAACCAGCTATAAGTGTATCAGGTGAAGGAAATCGAGTAGAAGTTGCTTATAAAACGAGCAAGGAAACTGCAAAATTACAATTATCAGTCTCAGATGCTAGAAGTTGGGTTAGTGTTTCAGAAAGTGAGCTTGAGGGTGGGGTGACATTATCACCTGATAATAAAAGTGCAGAAACAACAGTTTCAACTAAAAATTCTGTCACCATTACTTTAGGTGTTGTCAAAGGTGTCGCTTTAACAGTAGATAATCAGACTGTTGATTTATCGAAATTAACAGCTCAGACTGGACAAATCACTGTAACCTTTACTAAAAATTAAGGAAAAACGAATGAAAAAAGAACAAATTCCCAATCTCTTAACAATAGGTCGAATTCTTTTTATACCTATTTTTATCTTTATTTTAACAGTAGGAAATTCGATAGAGAGTCATATAGTAGCAGCTATTATCTTTGCTATTGCCAGTATTACTGATTATTTAGATGGATATTTAGCTCGTAAATGGAATGTGGTCAGTAATTTTGGTAAATTTGCAGATCCCATGGCGGATAAGTTACTAGTTATGTCGGCTTTTATTATGTTGATTGAGTTAGGAATGGCTCCGGCTTGGATTGTTGCAGTGATTATCTGTCGTGAGTTGGCTGTGACAGGTTTAAGGCTTTTATTGGTTGAAACTGGTGGGACGGTTTTAGCAGCAGCAATGCCTGGAAAAATTAAAACTTTCAGTCAGATGTTTGCCATTATTTTCTTGCTATTACACTGGACTTTGATTGGCCAAGTTCTACTTTATGTAGCCTTGTTTTTCACTATCTACTCTGGCTATGATTATTTCAAGGGTAGTGCCTATGTATTTAAAGGGACATTTGGTTCGAAATGAAATCAATAATTGATGTAAAAAATCTTTCTTTTCGTTATAAGGAAAATCAGGAATACTACGATGTGAAGGATATTACGTTTCACGTGAAACGTGGAGAATGGCTTTCGATTGTAGGGCATAATGGTAGTGGTAAATCAACGACGGTTCGATTAATTGATGGTTTACTGGAAGCAGAATCTGGAGAGATTGTAATTGATGGCCAACGTTTGACTGAGGAAAATGTTTGGAATATACGTCGTCAAATCGGTATGGTTTTTCAAAATCCAGATAATCAATTTGTTGGAGCGACTGTTGAAGATGATGTTGCCTTTGGTTTGGAAAATCAGGGGCTTTCTCGACAAGAAATGAAAAAAAGAGTAGAAGAAGCTTTGGATTTGGTTGGCATGTTGGACTTTAAAAAGAGAGAGCCAGCTCGTCTGTCAGGTGGTCAAAAGCAACGTGTGGCCATTGCAGGTGTTGTAGCCCTAAGACCAGCTATTTTAATACTAGATGAAGCAACGAGCATGTTGGATCCTGAGGGACGTAGAGAACTGATTGAGACAGTAAAAGGAATTCGGAAAGACTATGATATGACGGTCATTTCCATCACACATGATTTGGAAGAAGTTGCCATGAGTGATCGTGTATTAGTCATGAAAAAAGGGGAAATTGAATCAACTAGTAGTCCAAGGGAACTTTTCTCTCGAAATGATTTAGATCAAATTGGATTAGATGATCCTTTTGCCAATCAATTAAAACATTCTTTGAGCCAGAATGGCTATGATTTGCCTGAAAATTATTTGACAGAAAGTGAGCTAGAGGATAAGCTATGGGAATTGCTCTAGAAAATGTGAGTTTTACGTATCAAGAAGGGACTCCCTTAGCTTCAACAGCTTTGTCAGATGTTTCTTTGACGATTGAAGATGGTTCTTATACGGCTTTAATTGGCCACACAGGTAGTGGCAAATCAACTATTTTACAACTTTTAAATGGTTTATTGGTTCCAAGTCAAGGGAGTGTGCGGGTTTTTGATACCTTCATCACCTCGACTTCTAAAAATAAAGATATTCGTCAAATTAGAAAACAGGTTGGCTTGGTATTTCAGTTTGCTGAAAATCAGATTTTTGAAGAAACGGTTTTAAAAGACGTTGCGTTTGGACCGCAAAATTTTGGAGTTTCTGAAGAAGAAGCGGAGAAGATTGCGCGTGAGAAACTGGCTCTGGTTGGAATTAATGAATCACTTTTTGATCGTAGCCCGTTTGAGCTGTCAGGTGGACAAATGAGACGTGTGGCCATTGCAGGCATACTCGCCATGGAGCCAGCTATATTAGTCTTAGATGAACCCACAGCAGGCTTGGATCCTTTGGGAAGAAAAGAGTTGATGAACTTGTTCAAAAAACTCCACCAGTCAGGGATGACCATCGTTTTGGTAACGCATTTGATGGATGATGTTGCTGAATATGCGAATCAAGTCTATGTAATGGAGAAGGGACGTTTAGTTAAGGGTGGTAAACCAAGTGATGTCTTTCAAGATGTTGTCCTTATGGAAGAAGTGCAGTTGGGAGTACCTAAAATTACAGCTTTTTGTAAACGATTGGCTGATAGAGGCGTGTCATTTAAACGATTACCGATTAAGATAGAAGAGTTCAAGGAGTCGCTAAATGGATAGTATGATTTTGGGGCGTTATATCCCAGGGGATTCGATTGTTCACCGATTGGATCCACGTAGCAAATTACTGGCTATGATGCTACTGATTTTGATTGTGTTTTGGGCTAATAATCCCTTGACAAATCTGATTCTTTTCATAGCGACAGGGATATTTATTGCCTTGTCAGGAGTATCTCTTTCATTTTTTATTCAGGGCTTGAAGTCTATGTTTTTCTTGATTGCCTTCACAACTATTTTTCAACTATTTTTCATTTCTAATGGGAATGTTTTATTTGAGTTTTCGTTTGTGAGAATTACGGATTATGCTTTGCAACAAGCTGGAATTATCTTTTGTCGATTTGTATTGATTATTTTCTTTTCAACTTTGTTAACCTTAACGACTATGCCCTTAAGTTTAGCATCAGCTGTCGAAGCTTTGTTAGCGCCTTTAAAGCATGTGAAAGTTCCAGTTCATGAAATTGGCTTAATGCTATCTATGAGTTTGCGTTTTGTCCCAACCTTGATGGATGATACGACGCGGATTATGAATGCACAGAAAGCGCGTGGAGTGGATTTTGGTGAAGGAAGCATTGTTCAAAAGGTGAAGGCTATGATTCCCATTTTGATTCCTCTTTTTGCGACAAGTTTAAAACGTGCGGATTCCTTGGCTATTGCCATGGAAGCGCGTGGTTACCAGGGTGGAAAAGGTAGAAGTCAATACAGACAATTGAAATGGACTCGAAAGGATACGCTGACCATTCTGGTTATTATCATACTTGGTTGTTGCTTATTTTTCTTAAAATCTTAGTAGCTTTCAGGAATTGATAAAAAGTTACTGTAACAGTTTTTGATATAAAGGTAGGGATATGAACCGTTTTAAAAAATCAAAATATGTCATTATTGTTTTTGTCACTGTTCTGCTTGTGTCAGCTCTCTTAGCGACGACTTATTCAAGTACAATTGTGACAAAATTAGGCGATGGAATCTCATTGGTTGATAGAGTTGTGCAAAAACCTTTTCAGTGGTTTGATTCTGTCAAATCAGATTTGGCTCATTTGACACGAACTTATAATGAAAATGAAAGTTTGAAGAAACAGATTTACCAATTAGAAGTTAAATCAAATGAGGCGGAAAGTTTAAAGACGGAAAATGAACAACTGCGTCAACTGCTTGATATGAAGTCCAAGTTACAAGCCACAAAGACTTTGGCATCAGATGTTATTATGCGTTCTCCAGTATCTTGGAAGCAGGAGTTGACCCTGGATGTAGGCAAATCAAAAGGAGCTTCTGAGAACATGTTAGCCATTGCAAATGGTGGTTTGATTGGGAGTGTTTCAAAAGTGGAAGAGAACTCTACTATGGTCAACCTTCTGACAAATACGGAAAACGCTGATAAGATTTCTGTTAAAATTCAACATGGTTCTACTACAATTTATGGGATTATTGTTGGTTATGACAAGGAAAATGAGGTTCTTAAAATTAGCCAATTAAATAGTAATAGCGATATTAGTGCGGGCGATAAGGTGACCACTGGTGGATTAGGAAACTTTAATGTTGCGGATATTCCAGTTGGTGAAGTGGTTGCCACAACGCATAGTACGGACTATTTGACACGAGAAGTAACTGTTAAATTGAGTGCAGATACTCATAATGTGAATGTGATAGAATTAGTGGGGAATTCATAATGAGACAGTTGAAGCGGGTTGGAGTATTTTTATTGCTTCCTTTCTTTGTTCTAATTGATGCCCATATTAGTCAGCTTCTGGGCTCGTTTTTTCCCCACGTGCAGTTGGCTAGTCATTTTCTATTTTTGTTTCTCTTATTTGAGACGATTGAAGTATCAGAGTATCTCTATTTAGCCTATTGTTTTGTAGTGGGTTTGGTTTATGATATTTACTTTTTCCACTTGGTAGGGATTGCGACTCTGTTATTCGTCTTGTTGGGGGCATTTCTCCATAAATTTAATAGTGTTATTTTATTGAATCGTTGGACGAGAATGTTGGCAATTATTGTCATGACTTTTCTATTTGAGATGGGAGCTTATATACTTGCAATAGTAGTAGGTCTAACTGTGGATAGTATGTCTTTGTTTATAGTCTATAGTTTAGTGCCATCAATGATTTTGAACCTTATATGGATGATTATTTTTCAGTTTATTTTTGAAAAATTTTACCTATAAGAAAGAAATAAAAATGTAACAAAGGCGTAATATTCATTAGGCCTTTTTTTGGTATACTAGTATTGTCTTTAAAAGAAGGAGTATTTACGAAATATGAAGAAAAAAATCTTAGCGTCACTTTTATTAAGTACAGTATTGGTTTCTCAAGTAGCTGTTTTAACAACTGCGCATGCAGAAACTACTGATGACAAAATTGCTGCTCAAGATAATAAAATTAGTAACTTAACAGCACAACAACAAGAAGCCCAAAAACAAGTTGATCAAATTCAGGAGCAAGTATCTGCTATTCAAACAGAGCAATCAAACTTGCAATCTGAAAATGATAGACTACAAGCAGAATCTAAAAAGCTTGAGGGTGAAATTACAGAACTTTCTAAGAATATTGTATCTCGTAATGATTCATTGCAAAAACAAGCTCGTAGCGCTCAAACAAATGGAGCTGCAACAAACTACATCAATACAATTGTAAATTCAAAATCAATTACAGAAGCTATCTCACGTGTTGCTGCAATGAGTGAAATCGTGTCTGCAAATAACAAAATGTTGGAGCAACAAAAAGCAGATAAAAAAGCTATTTCTGAAAAACAAGTAGCAAACAATGATGCAATTAATACAGTTATTGCGAATCAGCAAAAACTAGCTGATGATGCTCAAACATTGACAACTAAACAAGCTGAGTTAAAAGCTGCAGAATTGAATCTTGCTGCTGAAAAGGCTACAGCAGAGGATGAAAAAGCAAGTTTACTTGAGAAAAAAGCTGCAGCGGAAGCGGAGGCTAAAGCAGCTGCCGAAGCAGAAGCTGCTTATAAAGCTAAACAAGCAAGTCAACAACAAACAGTCGTTGCTTCTGGAAATACAACTTTTACAGCAGAAGTTCAAGCAGTATCTAGCTCATCTGAATCATCTTCAACAGAATCAACAAGCTACACTCCTGCACCAGTCAAACATCGTCCGACATATAGTACAAACGCTTCAAGTTATCCAACTGGTGAGTGTACATGGGGAGCTAAAACATTGGCCCCTTGGGCTGGAGACTACTGGGGTAATGGAGCACAGTGGGCTACAAGTGCAGCTGCAGCAGGATTCCGTACAGGATCTACCCCTCAAGTTGGTGCGATTGCATGTTGGAATGATGGTGGATATGGACACGTAGCAGTGGTTACAGCTGTTTCATCATCAACAAGTATCCAAGTGTCTGAATCAAACTATGGTGGAAACCGTACAATCGGAAATAAACGTGGATGGTTCAATCCTACTACAACTTCAGAAGGTTTTGTAACATATATCTATCCAAACTAATGAATGAAACGAAGAGGCTCGATTTGAGTCTCTTTTATGTTGTGTCTAGTTAACTTACTTTAAAAATCTACTAAAATAGCTTGAAAATATTGAAAAAGTATGGTAAAATGAAACTTGTCGTGTGAACGATAATACTCATTCTTGATGAATTGTGAAACAGTTGCCCTTGGGTCGTTTTGCGAGTTGAAGTCAAGAAGAGGAAAAAAACAAAAAGGAGAAATACTCATGGCAGTAATTTCAATGAAACAACTTCTTGAGGCTGGTGTACACTTTGGTCACCAAACTCGTCGCTGGAACCCTAAGATGGCTAAGTACATCTTCACTGAGCGTAACGGAATCCACGTTATCGACTTGCAACAAACTGTAAAATACGCTGACCAAGCATACGACTTCATGCGTGATGCAGCAGCTAACGATGCAGTTGTATTGTTTGTTGGTACTAAGAAACAAGCAGCTGATGCAGTTGCTGAAGAAGCAGTACGTTCAGGTCAATACTTCATCAACCACCGTTGGTTGGGTGGAACTCTTACAAACTGGGGAACAATCCAAAAACGTATCGCTCGTTTAAAAGAAATCAAACGTATGGAAGAAGATGGAACTTTCGAAGTTCTTCCTAAGAAAGAAGTTGCACTTCTTAATAAACAACGTGCACGTCTTGAAAAATTCTTGGGTGGTATCGAAGATATGCCTCGTATTCCAGATGTGATGTACGTAGTTGACCCACATAAAGAGCAAATCGCTGTTAAAGAAGCTAAAAAATTGGGAATCCCAGTTGTAGCGATGGTTGACACAAACACTGATCCAGATGATATCGATGT
>DXLD01000219.1:0-1970 GCA_019414935.1 Streptococcus sp. | reverse complement strand
GCACGTCATCACGGTGGAACTTTTATTATCCGTATCGAAGATACTGACCGTAAACGACATGTCGAAGATGGTGAACGTTCACAACTTGAAAACCTTCGTTGGTTAGGTATGGATTGGGATGAAAGCCCAGAAACACATGAAAACTACCGCCAGTCTGAGCGTTTGGACTTGTATCAAAAATACATCGATCAATTGCTAGCTGAAGGAAAAGCCTATAAATCTTACGTTACAGAAGAAGAGTTGGCAGCTGAACGCGAACGCCAAGAAGCAGCTGGTGAAACACCTCGTTACATCAATGAATACCTTGGTATGAGTGAAGAAGAAAAAGCAGCTTACATCGCAGAACGTGAAGCAGCTGGTATCATTCCAACAGTTCGTTTGGCGGTCAATGAGTCAGGTATCTACAAGTGGCATGATATGGTTAAAGGTGATATCGAATTTGAAGGTGGCAATATCGGTGGTGACTGGGTTATCCAAAAGAAAGATGGTTACCCAACTTACAACTTTGCCGTTGTTATCGATGACCACGATATGCAAATCTCTCACGTTATCCGTGGAGATGACCACATTGCTAATACACCAAAACAGCTTATGGTTTATGAAGCACTTGGTTGGGAAGCTCCAGAGTTCGGTCACATGACCTTAATTATCAACTCTGAAACTGGGAAAAAATTGTCTAAACGCGATACTAACACCCTTCAGTTTATCGAAGACTACCGTAAAAAAGGTTATCTTCCAGAAGCAGTCTTTAACTTTATTGCTCTTCTTGGTTGGAACCCAGGTGGCGAAGATGAAATCTTCTCTCGTGAAGAACTCATTAAACTTTTCGATGAAAACCGCCTGAGCAAGTCTCCGGCAGCCTTTGACCAGAAAAAACTAGACTGGATGAGCAATGATTATATCAAGAATGCAGACCTAGAAACGATCTTTGAAATGGCAAAACCATTCTTAGAGGAAGCAGGCCGTTTAACTGACAAAGCTGAAAAACTAGTTGAGCTCTATAAACCACAAATGAAATCAGTAGATGAGATTATCCCATTGACAGATCTCTTCTTCTCAGATTTCCCAGAATTGACAGAAGCAGAACGCGAAGTCATGGCAGGGGAAACAGTCCCAACAGTTCTTGAAGCCTTCAAAGCAAAACTTGAAGCGATGACAAATGATGAATTTGTAACAGAAAATATCTTCCCACAAATCAAAGCTGTTCAAAAAGAAACAGGTATTAAAGGAAAAAATCTTTTCATGCCTATTCGTATCGCAGTTTCAGGTGAAATGCATGGACCAGAATTGCCAGATACAATCTTCTTGTTAGGCCGTGAAAAATCAATCCAGCATATCGAAAATATGTTAAAAGAAATCTCTAAATAAGAAGGATGCAACAATGGACATCTGGGAAAAGATGTACGAAGAAGCACAGAAACTGTATAATCCACATGAAGTATCTGATTTTGTTTATACTAATCATGTCGTTGCCGCTGTAGAAGCAGAAGATGGACAAATATTTACAGGTTTCTGTATGGAGGGAACCTGTGGTGTATTCCATCTCTGCGCAGAGCGGGCGGCACTCTTTAATATGTACCAATTTTCAGGACAAACTAAGGTTAAAAAAGTATTAGCCTTTCGAGACAAACCACCTTATGGTGGAAGTTCCGGTATGCCTTGTGGCGCTTGCAGAGAGTTCCTCTTAGAGTTGAACGCTGAAAATAAGGACGCAGAATTCATGATGGACTACGATACAAGAAAGACGGTGAAAATCGCAGAACTAATCCCATATTGGTGGGGAGAAGAACGTGCTTCTAAGTTTAATAATCAATAGAAGAGTCAGTATAATTCTGGCTCTTTTTACTTAATTTGAAAAAAGATAAAAAAAGTTGTTGACAAGTTAGAAAAAGTCTGTATAATAGTAAGAGTTGAAAACAACTCTGGTCCGTTGGTCAAGGGGTTAAGACACCGCCTTTTCACGGCGGTAA
>DXLD01000218.1:0-1978 GCA_019414935.1 Streptococcus sp. | reverse complement strand
GCTATGAATACAAAAATGTATGACCATCCAGCAACTCAGGCTAATCTGAAAACATTAGAAAGTTACGGCTATCAGCTGATTGCTCCAAAAGAATCCCTACTAGCTTGCGGAGACCATGGACGAGGAGCCTTAGCTGACCTCACAATTATTTTAGAAAGAATAAAGGAAACTCTCGATGAAAAAACGCTCTAATATTGCACCCATTGCTATCTTTTTTGCAACCATGCTCGTGATTCACTTTCTGAGCTCACTTATCTTTAACCTTTTTCCATTTCCAATCAAACCGACCATTGTTCATGTTCCTGTCATTATTGCCAGTATCATTTACGGTCCACGAGTTGGGGTTACACTTGGATTTTTGATGGGGCTACTTAGCTTGACGGTTAACACTATTACCATTCTACCGACAAGCTACCTCTTCTCACCCTTTGTCCCAAATGGAAACATCTACTCAGCTATCATTGCCATCGTCCCACGTATTTTGATTGGTTTGACTCCTTTCTTAGTCTATAAACTGATGAAAAACAAGACTGGGCTAATCCTAGCTGGTGCCCTTGGTTCACTTACCAACACGGTCTTTGTCCTTGGAGGAATTTTCTACCTTTTTGGAAATGTCTTTGATGGTAATATCCAAAAACTCCTAGCAACTGTTATCTCAACCAATTCGATTGCTGAATTAGTCATTTCCGCAGTTCTAACCCTAGCTATTGTTCCAAGACTACAAACTTTGAAGAAATAAAAACAATCTCCACTTTCAAACCTGAAGGTGGAGATTTTGTTTGAAGTAGTTTCTTTTTAGTGAACCCTTTACCAATATTTAACTTTCCCCCCTATAACCCCAAGTAAATTCTTGCTTTATTGTCTTGCTTATTGTACTATACTAGTGTATATACAATTAAAAAGGAGATTCTGATGAATACAAGGAAAAAGACACAATTTATGACAATGACTGCCCTCTTAACGGCTATTGCGATTTTGATTCCAATTGTTATGCCCTTTAAGATTGTCATTCCACCTGCTTCTTACACTTTGGGAAGTCACATCGCTATTTTTATCGCCATGTTCTTATCGCCCTTGATGGCAGTTTTTGTCATCCTAGCCTCTAGTTTTGGATTTTTGATGGCTGGTTATCCCATGGTGATCGTTTTTCGAGCTTTCTCTCATATCGTTTTTGGTACCCTAGGAGCTCTTTACCTACGAAAATTCCCCGATACCCTAGATAAACCAAAATCTTCCTGGATTTTCAACTTTGTTTTAGCTGTTGTTCATGCCCTTGCTGAAGTATTAGCCTGTGTCGTTTTTTACGCAACTTCTGGTACCAATGTAGAAAATATGTTTTATGTTCTATTTGTGCTCGTTGGATTTGGCACAATTATCCATAGTATGGTAGACTATACATTAGCACTAGCTGTCTATAAAGTGCTTCGAAAACGCCGTTAAAAGGAAGAACTATGACAAAAGATCGCAAACAAGCCCTTCTCCAACTCTTGAAAGAAGCTCCTAAAGCCCTCAACGGCCAAAGTTTGGCTGAACATTTTCATGTCACACGTCAGGTCATTGTACAGGACATTGCAATTTTGAGAGCCGATGGCGCCCCTATCTTGTCCACTAATCGTGGCTACGTCTATAAGCAAATTGAAACCAATCCTTATGTCCATAAACTTTTCAAAGTGAAACATGAAGTTGAAGAAATCGGTCAAGAACTCCTTGCTATCGTTGATAATGGTGGACGTGTTCAAAATACCTTGATTGACCATCCCGTTTATGGAGAAATTGAAACCTTGCTTAAACTGTCTTGTCGCAGAGATGTGCAACATTTTCTAGAACAAGTCGAACATTCTGACTTTAGACCTCTGTCTGAATTGACAGATGGCATCCATTATCACCTAGTCGAAGCCGAAACACAACAAGACCTCCACTATATCGAGGAGGCCTTGGATCAGCTAGGTTATTTAGTAAAAGACTAGAAGATTTTCTT
>DXLD01000217.1:0-1990 GCA_019414935.1 Streptococcus sp. | reverse complement strand
GCTATTGTCAATGCTGGTGTTGAAGAAGTAACTATCCGTTCAGTCTTTACATGTAACACACGTCACGGTGTTTGCCGTCACTGTTACGGTATCAACTTGGCAACAGGTGATGCGGTTGAAGTTGGTGAAGCAGTTGGTACTATCGCCGCTCAATCTATCGGGGAACCTGGTACACAGCTTACTATGCGTACCTTCCACACCGGTGGGGTAGCCTCAAACACCGATATCACACAGGGTCTTCCACGTATCCAGGAAATCTTTGAAGCACGTAACCCTAAAGGGGAAGCGGTTATCACTGAAGTTAAGGGTACTGTTATCGAAATCGAAGAAGATGCTGCGACACGTACTAAGAAAGTCTTCGTTCAAGGTAAGACTGGAATGGGTGAATATGTCGTTCCATTTACAGCTCGTATGAAAGTAGAAGTTGGTGACGAAGTACACCGTGGTGAGGCCTTGACAGAAGGGTCAATCCAACCGAAACGTCTCCTTGAAGTACGTGATACCTTGTCAGTTGAAACTTATCTTCTTGCAGAAGTACAAAAAGTTTACCGTAGCCAAGGGGTAGAAATCGGTGACAAACACGTCGAAGTAATGGTTCGTCAAATGCTTCGTAAAGTACGTGTTATGGATCCAGGTGATACAGATCTCCTTCCAGGTACACTTATGGACATTTCTGACTTCACAGATGCTAACAAGGATATTGTTATCTCTGGTGGTGTTCCTGCAACATCTCGTCCAGTCCTTCTTGGTATTACTAAAGCCTCACTTGAAACAAATTCATTCTTATCAGCGGCTTCCTTCCAAGAAACGACACGTGTGCTTACAGATGCAGCTATCCGTGGTAAGAAAGATCATCTTATTGGTCTTAAAGAAAATGTTATCATTGGTAAGATTATCCCTGCTGGTACAGGTATGGCTCGCTACCGTAACATTGAACCACTTGCAGTTAACGAAGTTGAAGTTATTGAAAACATTGCTGTTGATGAAGCAATTGTGGAATCATCTGAAGACTAAGACTAAAACAAAAGAACTCACAATGTGGGTTCTTTTTGTATTTATATCATCAAAAACGCTTCTATTCTTGCTATATATGAAACATAAGACCATAATTTTTATCTTTTCCAGAAAATTTTGTATAATAAGGATACCAAAGATGAAGTGAGAAAGAAAAATGTACCAAGTAGTTGAAATGAAAGGGGATATGGAACCGTGGTGGTTCTTGGAAGGTTGGCAGGAGGATATCATAAGTACTAAGGAATTTGAAAATTTTTACGATGCCCTCAAGTACTATAAAAAACTTTGGTTTGCCATGGAAGAAATCTTGCCAAGTTACATCAGCCGTAGTAGTGTCATGACTGCTTTTTGGGACCAAGAGGATAAATACTGGTGTGAGGAGTGTAACGAATACTTGCAGGTCTATCGATCGATTGCACTTTTATATGATTGGCAGGAAATTCCTGAGGAAAAACACCGTCCGGGATATGAAAAGCAAAATGACCTTCCAAATCATGCCCATTGTAGAATAAAACGTTAAACAATGTAGAAGCTCGAATTTTTTCGGGCTTCTTTTCATTTTCTTAAACTTTTTACGAATAGGTTTATGAGGAGGTCCTTATGGTAACAGAATTTGCTAAGGAAATGATAAAAAATGCTGATAGTTGTGGGGCTCAAGACATCTATGTCATTCCACGTCAGGATAATTATGAGCTTTATATGCGAGTCGGGCAAGAGAGGAGATTGATTGATGTATATCGGCCTGATTTCATGGCTAGTCTTATTGGTCACTTTAAATTTGTGGCGGGAATGATGGTGGGTGAGAAGCGTAGGAGTCAACTGGGTTCATGTGACTATGATTGTGGTGACGGTCACTTGGTTTCTCTGCGTTTATCAACTGTTGGAGACTATCGAGGTTTGGAGAGCTTGGTTATCCGTATCCTACATTCTGAACGTCGGGAATTAGTGTATTGGAATCAAGGAATCCAGCCTATTA
>DXLD01000216.1:0-1997 GCA_019414935.1 Streptococcus sp. | reverse complement strand
TTCAAGGTATTCGTGATCTTTATGAAAAACACCACAATGTTATCTTGCCAGATGAAGTCTTGAAAGCAGCGGTTGATTTTTCAGTACAATACATTCCACAACGTAGCTTGCCAGATAAGGCTATTGACCTTTTGGACATGACAGCAGCTCACTTGGCAGCACAACATCCAGTAACTGATGTCAATGCTGTTGAACGTGAAATCGAAGAAGAAAAAGCTAAACAAGAAGCTGCAGTTGCTAAAGAAGATTACGAAGCAGCTCTAAATTCTAAGATTCGTATTGAAAAACTTGAAAAGGAAATTGCTAACCATGCAAAAGATCGCAAGGTGACTGCGACTGTAAACGATGTGGCTGAATCCGTAGAACGTATGACTGGTATTCCAGTATCTCAAATGGGTGCATCGGATATCGAACGTTTGAAAGATATGGGTAACCGTTTGCAAGCTAAGGTTATCGGTCAAGATAAGGCCGTTGAAGCAGTGGCACGTTCCATCCGTCGTAATCGTGCAGGATTTGACGAAGGTAACCGTCCAATCGGTAGCTTCCTCTTTGTAGGACCTACTGGTGTTGGTAAAACTGAGTTGGCTAAACAATTGGCTCTTGATATGTTCGGAACTAAAGATGCTATCATCCGTTTGGACATGTCAGAATACAGCGACCGCACAGCCGTTTCTAAATTGATTGGTACAACAGCTGGTTATGTTGGTTATGATGACAATAGCAATACTTTGACAGAACGTGTTCGCCGTAATCCTTACTCAATCGTCCTTCTCGACGAAATTGAAAAGGCTGACCCTCAAGTTATCACACTTCTCCTCCAAGTTTTGGATGATGGTCGTTTGACAGATGGTCAAGGTAACACTGTAAACTTCAAGAATACTGTGATTATCGCAACTTCAAACGCAGGCTTTGGCTATGAAGCTAACTTGACAGAAGATGCTGATAAACCAGAACTTATGGATCGTTTGAAACCTTACTTCCGTCCAGAATTCCTTAACCGTTTCAATGCTGTCATCGAATTCTCACACTTGAGCAAAGAAGATCTTTCTAAGATTGTAGACCTTATGTTGGTTGAAGTTAACAAGACGCTTTCTAAGAAAGACATTGACTTGGCAGTGAGCGAAGCTGCTAAAGAATACATGACTGAGGAAGGCTACGATGAAGTCATGGGTGTTCGTCCACTCCGTCGTGTGGTTGAACAACAAATCCGTGACAAAGTCACAGACTTCCACTTGGATAACCTTGATGCTAAACACCTAGAAGCTGACATGGAAGATGGTGTTTTGGTCATTCGTGAAAAAGCCTAAGACAGAATTTTGAGCATAAAAAAGAAGGAGCCAGCTGAAAAACTGGTTCCTTTTTTGTGTTTAGATGACATGACGTTCAAAGGCATCATCTGAAATCCCTTGTTCTAGAATGAGTTTAGCCCATTCTTTAGCAGAAAAGAGGCTGTGGTCCTTGTAGTTACCGCAAGATTCGATGGTTGTTCCAGGAACATCTTCCCAAGTAGTAGTTTCAGCGATTTCCTTGAGCGAATCCTTGATAACAGCCGCAATTTCAGCGCTGGTATGACGCCCCCACATAATCATGTGGAAGCCTGTGCGACAACCAAATGGTGAGCAGTCAATCATGCCGTCAATGCGGGTACGGATGAGTTTAGCCAAGAGGTGTTCGATAGTGTGAAGGCCAGCGGTAGGGATAGAGTCTTCGTTTGGTTGCACCAAGCGAATATCAAAGTTGGAGATAACGTCTCCCTTTGGCCCTGTTTCTTCCCCAATCAAGCGGACATAAGGTGCTTTAACAATAGTGTGGTCAAGTTCAAAACTTTCAACAATAACTTCTTTTGACATGGTAGATCCTTTCAGTTTTCTTCTTTCATTATAACATAAAGCCAGCTCTTGAGACAGAGAGAAAACCTCTCCGAGGGTGGAGAGGTTCAAAACTTTATTTACGATACAAGCGGTCGTATTGGTAGTAAGGGTCAAAGGTTACATTGA
>DXLD01000215.1:0-2062 GCA_019414935.1 Streptococcus sp. | reverse complement strand
CTGATAGTAGGAAGTGTAGCTTTTGTAGCGCTTGGCTTGACCTTGACACTCTTGCCTTCTAGTCAGCTGATGTCTGTCGTGGGCAATCTTCTCTATCTAGGCTTGGCTGTTTTAGGCGGACTCTGGATGCCCATCTCTTTATTTCCAGACTGGATGCAAGCAATCGGAAAGTGCCTACCAACTTATCAGTTGATGGAGTTGCTCAAGACCTTCTTAAACGAGGGTGGCATCAATTTATCAGCCACAGTTTATCTACTTGTTTTTTCAGCAGTTTTGTTTGGTTTGACCATTTACCTTCAAGGTCATAAGGAGAATGCTTAATGCTTGAAAGACTGAAAAGCATACACTATATGTTTTGGGCCAGTTTGATTTTTATGGTTTTTCCCATCGTTCCTGTAGTGACTGGGGAGCTTCCTAGCTGGCATTTGTTGATTGATATTCTATTTGTCTTGGCTTACTTAGGCGTTTTAACAACTAAGAGCCAGCGTTTATCCTGGCTCTGTTGGGTTATCATGCTAGCCTATGTAGCTGGCTATACTGCCTTTGTTGGTGTAAATTATATCTGGTTCTTCTTTTTCCTTGCCAATCTCTTAATTTATCATTTCGGCGTACGTAGTTTTAATTCTTTACATGTCCGAACTTTTCTCCTTGCTCAAGTCCTTGTTGTGGGGCAACTTTTGATTTTTCAGGAAGTTGAAGTTGAGTTTCTAGTCTATCTACTTGGAATTCTCACTTTTATCGATTTAATGACTTTTGGCTTGGTTCGGATTCGCATTATCGAGGATTTGAAAGAAGCTCAGACTAAGCAAAATGCCCAGATAAATCTATTGCTTGCTGAAAATGAACGCAGTCGTATCGGTCAGGATTTGCATGATAGTCTGGGACATACCTTTGCTATGCTGAGTGTTAAGACAGATTTAGCCTTGCAGTTATTTCAGATGGAGGCTTATCCACAGGTGGAAAAGGAATTAAAAGAAATTCATCAGATCAGCAAGGATTCCATGAATGAAGTGCGAACCATTGTGGAAAATCTTAAGTCTAGAACTTTGACATCCGAACTACAGACTGTGAAAAAGATGTTAGAAATTGCTGGAATTGAGGTGGAAATAGCTAATCAACTAGACACAGCTAGCTTAACTCAGGAATTGGAGTCAACGGCTTCCATGATTTTGCTTGAATTAGTGACCAATATCATCAAACATGCTAAAGCGTCTAAAGTCTACTTAAAATTAGAACGGACAGAGAAAGAACTCATTCTAACAGTGAGAGATGATGGCTGTGGCTTTACTTCTATAAAGGGGGATGACCTCCATACAGTTCGAGATCGTGTTCTTCCATTTTCGGGAGAGGTAAAGGTAATTAGTTGGAAACAACCGACAGAAGTTCAGGTTCGACTACCTTATAAGGAGAGAAAGTAGATGAAAGTATTAGTCGCAGAAGATCAAAGTATGTTGCGAGATGCTATGTGTCAATTGCTCACGCTTCAACCAGATGTAGAGTCTGTCTTTCAAGCCAAGAATGGGCAAGAAGCAATCCAACTATTAGAAAAGGAGTCTGTAGATATCGCCATCCTTGACGTCGAAATGCCTGTTAAGACAGGTCTTGAAGTCTTGGAGTGGATTCGGGCAGAAAAGCTAGAAACAAAGGTGGTTGTGGTGACGACTTTCAAGCGCCCTGGTTATTTCGAACGTGCAGTCAAGGCTGGAGTAGATGCGTATGTCTTGAAAGAAAGAAGCATTGCAGACCTCATGCAAACTTTGCATACTGTCCTCGAAGGACGCAAGGAGTATTCGCCTGAATTGATGGAAGTAGTTATGACGCATCCCAATCCATTAACAGAGCAAGAAATCGCAGTTTTAAAGAGAATTGCTCAAGGCTTGTCTAACCAAGAAATTGCAGATCAACTTTATTTATCAAACGGAACCGTCCGAAACTATGTCACCAATATTCTTTCTAAACTAGATGCTGCTAATCGAACAGAGGCAGCTAATATTGCGAAAGAATCTGGTTGGTTGTGATGATATAATATTTTTTGAACATTATGTGCTAAAATTGATGGGAT
>DXLD01000214.1:0-2127 GCA_019414935.1 Streptococcus sp. | reverse complement strand
TTTACCCACTACAAATATTATAGAGCCGAAAATCAAGAAAATGACTAAACAGGGAAGTTTGCCTTCTTCCCTTTTTTTGCTATACTAGTAGAAGAAAAAATTAGAAAGATTTGTGGGAGTGAAAAAGTCCGGGGGACTTTTTCAGCCTGAGCCAAGAAATTCGAGAGCGAGGAAAGTCCGGGGGACTTTTTCAGCCTGAGCCAAGAAACTCGAAAGCGAAGTAAATCCGATTGGCTTTTTCAATGTGAAACTTGTCTTCACACTCCCAAAGAGGTATTAGTGTCGTGTCTCAATCTTATATCAATGTTATCGGTGCTGGTTTGGCAGGTTCTGAAGCTGCCTACCAAATTGCAGAACGTGGTATTCCAGTTAAACTTTATGAAATGCGTGGTGTCAAGTCAACACCTCAGCACAAAACAGACAATTTTGCTGAGTTAGTTTGTTCTAATTCTCTTCGTGGGGATGCTTTGACAAATGCTGTTGGGCTTCTCAAGGAAGAAATGCGTCGCTTGGGTTCTGTTATCTTGGAATCTGCTGAGGCTACACGTGTTCCTGCAGGTGGTGCCCTTGCAGTGGACCGTGATGGTTTCTCTCAAATGGTGACCGAAAAAGTTGCCAACCACCCCTTGATTGAAGTGGTTCGTGATGAAATTACAGAATTGCCAACAGATGTTATTACAGTTGTTGCTACTGGTCCTTTGACCAGCGATGCTCTGGCTGAAAAGATTCATGCTCTTAATGACGGCGATGGTTTCTATTTCTACGATGCGGCAGCCCCTATTATCGACGTCAACACTATCGATATGAGCAAGGTCTATCTCAAGTCTCGTTATGATAAGGGAGAAGCCGCTTATCTCAACGCTCCCATGACCAAGCAAGAGTTTATGGATTTCCATGAAGCCTTGGTTAATGCGGAAGAAGCACCACTCAATTCTTTCGAAAAAGAAAAGTACTTTGAAGGTTGTATGCCAATCGAAGTCATGGCTAAACGAGGCATTAAAACTATGCTTTATGGTCCTATGAAACCAGTTGGTTTGGAGTACCCAGACGATTACACAGGACCTCGTGACGGAGAATTCAAAACACCTTATGCGGTAGTTCAGCTGCGTCAGGACAATGCGGCTGGTAGTCTCTACAATATCGTTGGTTTCCAGACTCACCTCAAATGGGGAGAACAAAAGCGTGTCTTCCAAATGATTCCAGGTCTTGAAAATGCTGAGTTTGTTCGTTATGGTGTTATGCACCGCAATTCTTACATGGATTCACCAAATCTTCTTGAGCAAACCTATCGTTCTAAGAAACAGTCAAACCTCTTCTTTGCTGGTCAGATGACGGGTGTGGAAGGTTATGTTGAGTCAGCGGCTTCAGGTTTGGTTGCGGGGATTAACGCAGCTCGTCTTTTCAAGGGAGAAAGCGAGGCTATTTTCCCAGAAACAACAGCGATTGGAAGCTTAGCTCATTATATCACCCATGCCGACAGCAAACATTTCCAACCTATGAATGTCAATTTTGGGATTATCAAGGAGTTGGAAGGAGAACGTATCCGTGATAAGAAGGCTCGTTATGAAAAAATTGCAGAGCGTGCCCTTGCCGACTTAGAGGAATTTTTGACTGTCTAATTTTTTTGAAAGAATTGCTCATGATACTATAAAAATCTTAGAAATTGTGATAAAATAGGTAGGATAAAAAAAGGAGAGTGAAAATGGCGAATCCCAAGTATAAACGTATTTTAATCAAGTTATCAGGTGAAGCCCTTGCCGGTGAACGTGGCGTAGGGATTGATATCCAAACAGTTCAAACAATCGCAAAAGAGATTCAAGAAGTTCATAGCTTAGGTATCGAAATTGCCCTTGTTATTGGTGGAGGAAATCTCTGGCGTGGAGAACCTGCTGCAGAAGCAGGAATGGACCGCGTTCAGGCAGATTACACAGGAATGCTTGGGACTGTTATGAATGCTCTTGTGATGGCAGATTCATTGCAACAAGTTGGTGTTGATACGCGTGTGCAAACTGCCATTGCTATGCAACAAGTGGCAGAGCCTTATGTCCGTGGGCGTGCCCTTCGTCACCTTGAAAAAGGCCGTATCGTTATCTTTGGTGCCGGAATTGGTTCACCTTACTTCTCAAC
>DXLD01000213.1:0-2157 GCA_019414935.1 Streptococcus sp. | reverse complement strand
GTGTCAACGTCGCCTTGCCGTATATGTGTGACTGACTTTGTCAGTCTTATCTACAACCTCAAAACAGTGTTTGAGCAAGCTGCGGCTAGTTTCTTAGTTTGCTCTTTGATTTTCATTGAGTATAAATCAAATACTTTCCCAGACTTTCCGCCGTAATGAAAACACCTGAAACCGTTTGATTTCAGGTGTTCGGAAACTTTGAGACCTAGGCTCAAAGTTTAGGTATGGAACTTCGAAGAAGGTCGCTACCGTCCGTCATTACTTAAGGAAAGTCTTAAAAAATCTATAAACTAAAAAGAGCCAATTGGCTCTTTTTACTTATCTTCCATTTCCTGTGTTTCTTTGATAACAGCTAGTCTAGTCTGGATATCTTTTTCCAAGACCTTAAACTTGTAAGTTAGGTCTTCTTGATATTCCTTGATGAGTTCTTTTTGCTGGTCGATGATTTGCAGGCTATTTTGGATAATATCCACATCATCCTTGATAGCTTGAACACGGTCAGTGGTATTCAAGACTTCATCTGTGATGGTTTGGCGATTTTTTGTGACCAGATAACTTCCGGCTGCAGCTCCTGCAAATAGCAGTAGGTTGGATAATTTCATGGCAACTCCTTAGGCGTTTTTGATAGTTTCAGCGACTTGAGCGAGTTTGTCAAAGTCTGGTTCGTGGGCGATAAAATCAATTTTGAGGTCATCGTCCGCACTGTAGCGAGGCACGAGGTGAACGTGAGTATGAAAGACTGTTTGACCAGCGATTTCTTCACAGTTGGCAATGATATTCATACCAGCAGCCTTGGTAGCTTTCATGACTTTTTGAGCTACTTTTGGTACTTGGGCAAAGAGTTGGCTGGCGCTAGTAGCATCCATTTCTAAAAGATTGCGATAGTGTTCCTTTGGCACGACCAAGGTGTGTCCTGGTGTCACTTGAGAGATATCAAGAAAGGCAAGAACCTGCTCATCTTCATATACTTTTGAAGCAGGAATTTCCCCTGCAATGATTTTACAAAAAATGCAATCTGACATAAAATCTACCTCTACTGTATTGAATTTTGATATAATATAGCTACATTATACCAGATTTGGAGAAAATATGTTAGAAATTAAAAACCTGACAGGTGGTTATGTCCATGTCCCTGTCTTGAAAGATGTGTCCTTTACCGTTGAAAGTGGACAGTTGGTCGGCTTGATTGGTCTCAATGGTGCTGGTAAATCAACGACAATCAATGAGATTATCGGTCTGTTGACACCTTATAGCGGTTCTATCAATATCAATGGACTTACTCTTCAAGAAGATGCAACGAGCTACCGCAAGCAGATTGGTTACATTCCCGAGACGCCTAGCTTGTATGAGGAATTGACCCTCAGAGAGCATATCGAAACGGTTGCCATGGCTTATGGTATTGAGCAAAAGGTCGCTTTTGATCGAGTAGAACCTTTGTTAAAAATGTTCCGTCTGGACCAGAAATTAGACTGGTTCCCTGTTCATTTTTCCAAAGGGATGAAGCAAAAGGTCATGATTATCTGTGCTTTTGTGGTGGATCCGAGTCTCTTTATCGTGGATGAACCTTTCCTTGGTCTTGATCCCTTGGCTATTTCTGACTTGATTCAACTTTTAGAAGTGGAAAAGCAAAAGGGCAAGTCCATTCTCATGAGTACCCACGTGCTGGACTCTGCGGAAAAGATGTGTGATGCCTTTGTCATTCTTCACAAGGGGGAGGTGCGTGCCAAGGGAAATCTCCTGCAACTGCGCGAAGCCTTTGATATGCCTGAGGCTAGTTTGAATGATATTTACTTGGCTCTGACCAAAGAGGAGGAGCTATGAAAGACTTGTTTTTAAAGAGAAAGCAGGCTTTTCGTAAGGAGTGTGTCGGTTATCTGCGCTTTGTTCTCAATGACCACTTTGTCTTGTTCCTGCTTGTCCTGCTGGGATTTTTAGCCTACCAGTACAGTCAACTCTTGCAACATTTTCCTGAAAATCATTGGCCTATCCTTTTGTTTGTAGGTATTACCTCTGTTTTGCTTTTGCTTTGGGGAGGGATTGCCACTTATATGGAGGCTCCAGACAAGCTCTTTCTCTTAGTTGGGGAAGAGGAAATCAAACTCCATCTCAAGCGTCAAACTGGCATTTCCCTAGTCTTTTGGCTCTTTGTCCAGACCC
>DXLD01000212.1:0-2176 GCA_019414935.1 Streptococcus sp. | reverse complement strand
GCAGCGTCAGATGTGTATAAGAGACAGGTTACTGACCTCTCTTAAATAGGTCACTTCCTGTCCTGTCTCTGTATCAATTGCTTTGTAGTAGTCTATCATGAGATGAATTTAGCAAAAATAGCTTGAAGTTCTGACAAATCTTCCTTAACCACTTCTTGGGTTTGGTTGACTTGTGCATTGACTGAAAAGCGTGCCACAACAGTATTACTTCGAGGATCCGATACTGTCACGGTAACAATTTGTTCTGAGTCAAAGGCATAGGTGACTTGTGCCAAGAGCTCGCCTTTCTGACGAGGTTGTGGCACTTGCCCTTCCACTTGTCCCAAAATCTTCACAGCAAATGGATTCTCGTAATTTCCTTCTGTGATACGAAGCTTGAACTTGCTCTGTCCATCCACGACCGCAAAGAGATCCTTAGTAACAGCCAAAGGCAAGACCGAGTTACGTGGAACCACGACACTATTATAGTAGTCACCCACAAAGCTGTAGTTCTTATTTGGATTTTTCTTGAAGAGCAGACCTATTCCCTGAGAGGTCACATCCTTGACAACTACTCTGTCTGTCTCAGTTGTCTTACCATCCTGATGTTCAGAGAAGCTAACCTCGTTATTGACGATAAGGTCAGCCAAAATAGAAGCTCCCTGTGCCACGATGGTATCTGGATTAAGGTCAAACTTAGGCTCCAAACCACTCATCAAACGAATCATTTGACGAATCATTGGCATACGTGTTGAACCACCCACAAGGAGAATATGGTCAATCTCTTCCCATTTCAAGCCAGACGCTTGAAGGGTAGATTGTACCTTGATTTCAGTATCTTTGAGGAGGTCCAAGGTAATTTCATTGAAAATCGCTTGAGTAATCAAGACACCGTAACCTTGACCATTGACATAGTGCTCATAGAGAGCTTGGTCATTCACAGACAGACTAGTCTTAATCTGCTCAGCCTTATATTGAAGTTGAATTTTTTCCTTCTCGGAAAGGTTAGTCATATTGACCCCTTGTTTTTCCAACTCCTGCATGATGTAGCCCACAAGACGCTTATCAAAGTCAATCCCACCAAGACGTGAATTCCCATCAGTTGCCAAAATATCATAGGCATGATCAGCCACGCGCATGATGGTAACGTCAAAAGTTCCTCCACCTAGGTCGAAGACCAAGACATTTCCTTGAGCATTTTTAGTGTGGGCATAGGCAATAGCCGCAGCTGTAGGCTCATTGATAATACGCAAGACATTAAATCCTGCGATACGACCAGCATTCTTAGTTGCTGCACGTTGATCTGACGTAAAGTAGGCAGGCACTGTGATAACAGCATCCTTGATACCATCTGCTTGCCCCATCTCCTGACCAACTACATAAGCGCGTTTACGAAATTCGTTCAAAACCAAGGCAGAAAGAATAATAGAATTGACACGTGTGTGGTCTGGTGTATCACTGGCAATGGGACGCCCAATATCACGTTTAAAGTCAAATTTAAAGTTTTCTGTACTTCCGATTTCTGTCCCACGCTCAATGGCTTCCTTACCAAAAGATACATGGTTTTGGCCACTAATATTTGAGAAGTAAACCGCTGAACGTAAGACCTGATCGTCATTCGTCCCCATCGGAATAATCTCTGGCACATCTTCACGAACAACAGCCATAACGGAATTCGTTGTTCCTAAATCAATACCAATCGCTTTTTTTCTCATAACAATTTCCCTTCCAGCCTCATTTTGAGTTTACTTGACTATCGCTCCAAGCAGGCATCTGCTTAGATTGTCTCCATTCATCGCTGTCACATAAAACTCCAAAAGAGTAAAGTTATTCCAGTCTAGTTTTTTCACTATACTATAGTATCACAAATAAAGAGACTATAAAACAGGAAAAAAGGGGGTAGGACCGAACAACTTTTTACAAATTGTTCCTTGTCCCACTCCCTTGAGTGTCAATCAATCTGATAGATTGGATGAACTTATAAATACAGAGGATATGATCTTCCTCATTGTCATGTTTAGAGCAACTTCTCTCCTAACTTAATCAATCGAACTCTCACCAACATAAATGATTTCTAAATTCCCCAAGGAAACATCCCCTTTGATGTAGAAGTCCTTGCTAGTCAAGTTGCTAGGATTTTCCTCATGCTGTACAGCTGAGAGAGAATTATCCACATTCACATGTACTCGCCAATCAC
>DXLD01000211.1:0-2184 GCA_019414935.1 Streptococcus sp. | reverse complement strand
TGGTTATAAATTCCAACTTGGTTTCAATGAATTACCTGAAGAAGAGCAAGAAAAACTCAAAGAATGGATGTACGATCTGCTATACACTCTCTACGAGAATGAAGAAGGTTATACAGAGAGCCTCTATGACGGTGTTGGTTGGACTGAAGAAGTCAAAACCTTCCTTCGCTACAATGCTAACAAGGCACTCATGAACCTGGGACAAGATCCACTCTTCCCAGATTCAGCTGATGATGTCAACCCAATCGTTATGAACGGTATTTCAACAGGAACTTCTAACCACGACTTCTTCTCTCAAGTCGGAAATGGTTACCTTCTTGGTGAAGTTGAAGCTATGCAAGACGATGACTACAACTACGGTTTGGACTAATTCAATTATCCCAGAACTGATAACAAATATCATGGCTTGTTTAAAACAACCATGATATTTTTGTTTTTGTTTTCTTTTGTTCTTTAAATTGATTGATTGAATACTTTATGATAAAATAGTAATAGAAATAGAGGTGATAACGATGTTAAAGCAGGAAAAACTAGATAATATTCTAGAAACGGTAAATACAAAGGGAACTATTACTGTCAAAGAAATCATGACTCGCTTGGATGTGTCGGATATGACTGCTAGACGCTACTTACAAGAGTTAGCAGACAAGGATTTACTTGTTCGGGTGCACGGGGGAGCTGAAAAAATTCGCACAGGTTCTATTTTAAATAATGAACGTTCCAATATTGAAAAACAAAGCTTACAAATCGCAGAAAAACAAGAAATTAGCCGTTTTGCAGGCCATTTGATTGATGAGGGTGAAACTGTTTTTATCGGCCCTGGTACGACCTTAGAATCTTTTGCCCGTGAACTTCCAATTGATAATATTCGTGTTGTAACAAACAGTTTACCAGTCTTTCTCATCTTAAACGAACGAAAACTAACAGATTTGATTTTAATCGGTGGAAACTACCGCTCTATCACTGGAGCCTTTGTGGGAACACTAACCTTGCAAAACTTAGCCAATCTTCAATTTTCTAAAGCTTTCGTTAGCTGTAATGGTATTCAGGACAATGCGATTGCGACCTTTAGTGAAGAGGAAGGTGAATCTCAACGCATCGCCCTCAATAATTCCAATAAAAAATACTTACTAGCTGACAATAGTAAGTTCAATAAATTTGATTTTTATACCTTCTACAATATCTCTGATATTGATACCATCGTTTCAGATTCTAAGCTGAGCAAAGAAACGTTTGAACAACTTTCGAAACAAACAAAAATTATTCTTTCTAAACCATAAAACTATCCCCACCGATTGGTGGGGATTTTTGTAATACTCAATGAAAATCAAAGAGCAAACTAGGAAACTAGCTGCGGGCTGCTCAAAGCACTGCTTTGAGGTTGTAGATAGAACTGACGAAGTCAGTAACCATACCTACGATAAGGCGACGTTGACGTAGTTTGAATTTGATTTTCGAAGAGTATAAGTATTAAAAATTTCAGTTTTTAATAGCTTTCTTAAACGCGTTCTTTCCATGAAGTTGCTGTTGTTTGAAGAACTTTGTTGAGTTCGTCAATGTTTTCAAATCCAGTTGTACGAAGCCATTCGCGAGCTGCTGCTTCACCATCTTTGATGTAAGCTTCAACTGATCCAGCCCATGTAGCACGGCCACAAAGAACTCCGTTAAAGTTTGCACCTGATTCATGAGCAAATACAAGAGTATCTTGGAAGAGTTTAGCTGATACACCCGCACTCAAGTAGATGTATGGCAAGTTAGTTGCTTCATCTTGTGCTTTGAAGAAGGCTGCTGCTTCTTCACGTGTATAAACTACTTCACCTTCAGCGAATCCTTCAACATATTTAATGTTAACAGGAACTTCTACTTTCAAGACATCAATGTTGAAACGTGGGTCTGAGAAGACTTTCATAGCACCAATAACTTTGTGTGGTTTTACTTTCGCATATTCTACAGAACCAGCATCCGCAATTTTTTCATCGTAAGCAAGGATTTCAAGGAAGAATGGGATATCTTCAGCCACACACTCAGAACCGATGCGTTCGATATAAGCTTGTTTTTCTTGGTTGAGTTCGTCTGAGCTATCTACGTCATAGTAAAGCAAGAATTTAACTGCATCTGCACCTTCTTCTTTGATACGTTTTGCAGACCAAACATCCAAGCAGTCTGGCAAACGTTTTGTACTTG
>DXLD01000210.1:0-2184 GCA_019414935.1 Streptococcus sp. | reverse complement strand
CCAAAATTGCAATATCAATTTGTACACTTTTTGTCCTTCCTGCCAAAATATCAGAACTTGACCTGAAATATATGTCAAGACTAGGCTTAGCCTATTTATTTTAGTCTTGACTAGTATTTTAGGGCGAGTAAACTGGTATTTACAGGAAGGCTTTTATACTTTAAGCCACAACACTCGTAGAGTATATCTTATCCATCTCTTCATCGAAGATTTCTTCAGGAGTTTTGTATCCAAGAATTTTTCTAGGCTTAGCATTTATTAGGTCAACATAATACATGATTTCGTCTTCACTAAAGTCATTTATACTCCTTCCCTTAGGAATGAATTGTCTCAATATACCATTATGCCTTTCGTTGCTACCTCTTTCAAATGAAGAGTAGGGATGACAGAAGTATATGGATACGAGTGATTCAATATCACTTAGTCCTGAAAACTCTGAACCATTGTCACTTGTTATTGTCTTGAATACTTTTGAAACTTTTGTTTTACTTTCCATTATAAGGTCTAAAAGTGCATCATTTACTGGTTTTGAAGACTTGGAATCGATTTTTATAGCTTTATAATATCTAGATTTTCGTTCTATTATCGTCAGCAAAACATCTTGGTCTGAGGTTTTTTTGCCAATTACGGTATCTATCTCCCAATGTCCAAATTCTACTCTAAAATCTACATTTTCTGGCCTTTCAGATATTGATTTTCCAAGTTTTTTCTTATTTGTTCTGACTTTTGTAGACTTTGGAATTCTTTTTAGTTTTTGAGGTAGATCCACGTTTTTTATCTTCAAAAATCCACGTTCAACATAGTTGTATAGTGTCTTTGTGCAGACTGTGTTTTCAAATAGATTTTCCAACCTTGCTCTACCATAACACTCATCCAAGGACCAAAACTTTTCCTTAAATGATGCTTCAACAAATCTGATAAAGTCAATACATTCCAATGCTTTGAACTTCTTTTTTGAGTTTTCCCTGTTTCTTTCATACTGGGCTTGTCCTGCATCAGGATAATAGACTATGACCTTGCGGCCATTTTTTATTTGTTCTACGCTACCGCGTTTAAGTTCATTGTAAATAGTGGTTCTTGACCTTTTTAGGTGCCTGGCAATAGAAGATATTGAGCAACCTAATTTGATCATGGCATAAATTTCTCCTCTTTCATACTCACTTAGGTGTTTAAAGTTTCTCTTTTCTGTGTTAAAATTAAGTTGATTCATTGTGATCCTCCTGTAGAATTTGTTTTGCGACTTATATTTTAACACAGGATTCGCAATGAATCATTTTTTTATTCAGTTGTACAAATTGATTATACAATCAACCCTCTTAATCTTATATACAAAAGAAGCAAAATATAAAGGCCAAAGTTGCTTTTAGGACCAGGTTCACTCCTGGATTTTTGCAAACAAAAAAACTCAAGCTAGCTTGAGTTTTTCTGTTGTTGTTATGAATTTTTATATTTCAAAAATAAACTGATACTAGAACAGCTTACTTACTGAATCACAAGTATAAATCCTGTTGATGGCATCTGCAAATACATCTGCTACTGACATGACTTTTATCTTATCTATCTTCTTTTCTTCAGGAAGTTCTATTGTGTCAAGAACTATCAATTCTTTAATTTCTGAGCCTTCTATTCTTTCTATAGCTGGACCTGACAATACACCATGCGTACAACATGCATATACGTCCTTGGCACCAAACTTCTTAAGAGCGTTAGCTGCATTTACTATTGTACCAGCTGTATCTATCATATCGTCAAGTAGGATAACATTCTTACCTTCTACTTCACCTATAATATTCATTACCTCACTTACATTTGGCTTAGGTCTTCTCTTGTCAATTATAGCAATTGGCACTTCCTTGCTAATGTTGTTGGCAAACTTTCTAGACCTTGTAACACTACCTAGGTCTGGAGATACAACTACTAAATCGTCAATTGATAGTTTCTTTGAGAAGTAGTCAGCCAATATCTTTCCACCCAATAGGTGGTCAACTGGAATATCAAAGTAACCTTGGATCTGGCCAGCATGTAGGTCCATAGTAAGAACCCTGTCTGCACCTGCTGCCGTAATCAAGTTGGCTACTAGCTTAGCAGTGATTGGATCTCTTGCCTTAGCCTTTCTATCCTGTCTAGCATATCCATAGTATGGTATGACTGCTGCAACAGTTCCTACAGATGCCCTCTTAAGTG
>DXLD01000021.1:0-15335 GCA_019414935.1 Streptococcus sp. | reverse complement strand
GGCTTATCAGTAAACTGCTTAGTCGCATGACGTTTTTTGTTTAATTCAAGAAATTTCATAATCGATTTCCTTTTCTAATTCTACTGCTTCCATTCTACCATATTTTGAAAGAGCTTGCAGGGATTTTTCATGATTAAGATTTTTTATCACGGCCATAAAAAATATATATTGGTTTATCAAGACAGTTTCTGATAAACTAACAAGTACTTTACATTTGAATGGAGATATTATGAAAAAATTTAGCCTATTATTAGCCATCCTACCATTTTTGGTTGCCTGTGGAAATCAAGCCACACCTAAAGAAACCAGCTCTCAAAAGACAATCGTCGTTGCTACAGCTGGTGATGTGCCGCCATTTGACTACGAAGACAAGGGCAATCTGACAGGCTTCGACATCGAAGTTCTAAAAGCAGTAGATGAAAAACTCAGCGACTACGAGATTCAATTCCAAAGAACTGCCTGGGAAAGTATCTTCCCTGGACTTGATTCTGGTCACTATCAAGCTGCAGCCAATAACTTGAGTTACACAAAAGAGCGTGCTGAAAAATACCTCTACTCACTTCCAATTTCGAACAACCCCCTCGTCCTTGTCAGCAACAAGAAAAATCCTTTGACTTTACTTGACCAAATCGCTGGCAAAACAACTCAAGAGGATACTGGAACTTCAAACGCTCAATTCATTAATAACTGGAATCAGAAACACACTGACAATCCCGCTACTATCGATTTTTCTGGTGAAGATATCGGCAAACGAATCCTAGACCTTGCTAACGGAGAGTTTGATTTTCTAGTCTTTGACAAGGTATCCGTTCAAAAGATTATCAAGGACCGTGGCTTAGACCTCTCAGTCGTTGATTTACCTTCTGCCGATAGCCCCAACAACTATATCATTTTCTCAAGCGACCAAAAAGAGTTTAAAGAGCAATTTGATAAAGCACTCAAGGAACTCTATCAAGACGGAACACTTGAAAAACTTAGCAATAATTATCTAGGTGGTTCTTATCTCCCAGATAAATCTCAGTTACAGTAAGATATACTAAAAGCGATTGGACCAGCCAATCGCTTTTTTAGTTTGCATTGGTTATTTTAGGAAACTCTTACAAAAAATCAAAAAATTTCTTCACATCCTCTACATACCCATGCTTTTCAATTAAACTAGTTAAGAGTTCTAGATTGTGCCCCTGATAGTTGTCTTCTCTTCGTAGTTCTTCATACATTTCGATAAAGGGAAGTCCCTTGGACTTGGCTAGTTCTAACTCCGCTTCATAATCATAAGCGACTTTGCGAAATAGGATATTTACCAATTCCCCATCTTCAACTTCTATCACGGCATACTGGGCACGGTGATTTTTTAACGCCTCCCAATTAAAATAAGGCATGCCAATCGAACCTGGATTGATGATTTGCTGCCCTTGACTGCCATAACGAAGCAACTGCTTGTGAACATGACCATAGACTGCCACGTCGGTTTCCGCATCTAGCAGTTGGTCAAATTTATCTGTATTATTCCCAACCAGTAGATCCCCACCATAGTTTTTTTCAGGTAAATTATGAGAGAGAGAAAAGCGCAGTCCTTCAATTTCTTTCTTTTCCAGCAAAGGCAAGCTTCGTAGCCAGACAATCGTTGCAGGATCCATTCGCTCCATCAAAAACTGGGTCATGCGCATTGACTGGATTTCTTTCGGATATTCCAAACCATATTCGCCATCCAAGACCTCAAGGACACGATCATCCCAATTGCCTCGAACACTTGCTGTGATAGGAAGGTCCTTTAGCAGGGCGACTAAGTCATTTGCGCCTGGACCAGGAAGAAAAATATCTCCCAGAAGCCAATATTCACTGGCTCCTTGAGTTTTAGCATCTGCAATCACTGCTTCTAGCGCCGTCGCATTGCCATGAATATCTGATAAAATTGCGATTTTATGGTTCATTGTGGTTTCCTTCCGTTTGGTAATCTACTCTTTCTTCCGCCACTTGAAGCAAGATTTCTGTTTCCTGCGGGTTCAACTTGGTTTGCACAGCCTCTGCTACTGCTCTTGGTACTCCAACTTCGACAATCTCATCCACACTGGCTTCCTTGATTTTAGTTAGAGATTTGAAATGCTTCATGAGATTCTGCTTGCGTTTAGGTCCCAGACCTTCAATTCCATCCAGTTGTGATGAAAAGGAATTTTTAGAGCGCAGTTGGCGATGGAACGTAATAGCAAAGCGGTGGACCTCATCTTGGATACGTTGGAGCAGGAAAAATTCCTGAGAATTGCGAGATAACTCCACCACCTCAAGCGGATCTCCAAAGAGCAATTCATGGGTTTGGTGCTTGTCATTCTTTTGCAGACCTGCAATGGGGATATCCAAGCCCAGTTCTTCTTGGATGACCTGCTTGGCGATATTGACTTGACCTTGTCCCCCATCGATGACAATCAAATCTGGAGGAGTCAAACCGTCACGCTGTACTCGACCATAGCGCCTGCGAATGACTTCTCGCATACTGGCATAGTCGTCTGGCCCGACGACAGTCTTGATTTTATACTTACGGTAATCCTTCTTACTAGGTTTTCCGTTGACAAAGACCACCATGGCTGAAACAGGACTAGTTCCCATGATGTTGGAGTTATCGAAGGACTCGATGCGAACTGGGGTGGGAATTTGGAGCAAGCGTCCTAGATTTTCAATAGCCCCCTGGGTCTTTTCAACAGATTTCTCCAGCAGGTTGAATTTCTGCTCTAGGCTGACTCGAGCATTCTTTATAGCCAGATTGACCAGTTGCTTTTTCTCTCCACGCTGGGGTTTGAGAATCTTGGTGTCTACCAAAGCCTTGACAGCTTCATCGTCAATATCCTGCGGAATCAGAACCTCATTGGGAACTAGGTGAGATTTTTCTTGATAGAATTGTCCTACATAGGTCAAAAAGTCCTCATCCGGATCATTGTAGTAAGGGAAGAGATTGACATCGCGCTCGATGAGCTTGCCCTGACGCACAAAGAAAACCTGAACACACATCCAGCCCTTGTCCACATAATAACCAAAGACATCACGATTTTGTAAATCCTTAGCCATAACCCTTTGCTTGGTCCGAAGTGTTCCAATGGCCTGAATCAGGTCACGGTATTCCGCCGCACGTTCAAACTCCATACTTTGAGCTGCCGCCACCATTTTTCCCTTGAGATCATCGATGATTTTGTCGTCCTGTCCTCTTAAGAAGTCAGAAACTTCCTGAGCCATAGACATGAAGTAGGCCTCATCCTTCTTACAGATAGTGTGGGCCATACACTGGCCGATATGGTAATAAAAACAGACCTTAGACGGCGGATTGGTACACTTACGAAAAGGGAAAATCCGATCCAGTAGTCGCTTGATTTCATTTGCTGCCCCTACATCTGGATAGGGACCAAAGTAGAGACCACCGTCCTTTTTGACCTGACGGGTGATAATCAAACGAGGATAACGCTCATTGGTGATTTTGATGAAGGGATAGGACTTGTCATCCTTGAGCATGATATTATATTTAGGCTTATTTTCCTTGATGAGGTTGATTTCTAGGAGAAGGGCCTCAATATTGGACTCCGTAACAATAAATTCAAAATCCACAATTTCAGACACCAAGGCCTCTGTCTTAGTATCATGACTCCCACGGAAATAAGACCTCACGCGGTTGCGCAGATTTTTTGCCTTTCCTACATAGATAATGGTGCCGTTTTTATCCTTGTGAATGTAACAACCAGGGCTGGTCGGCAAGAGCTCTAGTTTTGATTTAATCAAGTTATTCATAGTTCCATTATAGCAAAAAAGTAGGGAAAGATAGTCCCCTACTCATTGGTCTCATATATTTTTCGAAGGTTTGCAACATCCTCTTCCTGAATACCATAAAAGGAACCAGCTGGTTGCATCACAGACTTTTCATCTGTATGGTCCAAGCCAATCGCATGCCCCAACTCATGTTCTGCCGTATGGACAAGGCGCTCATAGG
Organism: Streptococcus sp.; assembly: GCA_019414935.1. GTDB lineage: Bacteria > Bacillota > Bacilli > Lactobacillales > Streptococcaceae > Streptococcus. Next base: position 11,368 of record DXLD01000021.1, on the reverse strand, counting down.
AATAGCCATAGTTAGGATTGGACAGATAATAGTGATTCAACCGCACTGTTACAGACAAGAATTGCCCCGTTAAGAGATTGGTCTGACTTTCCGCCTCTCCTGCCACAGGAGTACCTCCGTCATTCATCTCCGTAGCCATAATATCTGCCTTGCTGGCCTCAGTCACGATTTCAAAATTAAAAGCTCCCGTTTGATTCCAATTCTGAATCGCTTCTACATAAGCTTCTTGAAAGCGTGAATCCATCTGGGGATCCAAGTAAATACGAGCTGAAGCCTGCGGCCACCTTCCTTCAGAGTGTTGGTGACTATCTGTCTGGTTCAACTTAGGCAGTTGCCCTGTTTTTCCCCATTGGTCGATACTTTGTTGACCAATTTTTACTGACCGTTCTGCTTGCTTTAGCGCTCCTTGAAAATCCCCGTTCAGATACCAGAGAAGTCCAAAAGCAAAAGCACATAAGAGCACAACTATCCAAACCAGGCGCCAAAACAAACGCCACACAAAAGAAAAGAAAGCCCCTATCAAACGAAAAATCCAGCGCATTTCCCTCCACCTTTCTAGCAAATAAAATCTATTTTACTAAAACAAGCTGAAAGAAAGCTAAAGACCAATTTTCTTATCTTAGCGTCCTAATATTTTTTTGAGTAACTGAATAGCTTTATATTTTAGGGGAGATGGATAATAACGGAAAGTTCCTGCTTTACGTACAATATAACCATTAAAATTTTGTTTAAAACGTAAAACACCATCACTACCATCAAAAATCCCTTGAATCCCTAGAAAGTTGTATTTAGGGATCCCACGTTTTATGCTTTCCAACATAACATATTTCTGAAGCAAAGCTGGTGCATAAAATTTATTAAACTCAGTATAGGAACCACTAAAAAGATAGGTCGTTTCTTGAGGCATATAAATAAATAAACTACCTGCTAAGACAAGATCTTTCTCTCCATATTTTTTAATCAACTCTCGTGCTTCTGCTTTTCGAACTTCAAAGCTTTCATACTGCCTAGCCAACTCTTTGTGTTCTTTTTTCTTTTGTGCAGAATCTGGATATTGTTCTAATAAGAGTAATGAGGTAGCTATTTTTTCAGATAATTCTTTTTGCTTATGTATTAAATTTTGTATATATTCTCCTAAATTTAGAATAGCAATTACAAACTCGGCTTTTTCTCCAAAAGAGTCATAAAAATGCTCATAATATTCTAAACTTTTATCACTATATTCTCGACGTTCAGAGGTTGTTTTTGTTATATCTTTAAAAATTGAAAGTTCTTCACGATTTAATTTTTTCAACTGAATACCAAATGTATCAGCCTTTTTCACCAAAGCTTTCCCCTTTTTACTAAAACTGTTAAGCAAGGTCTTTTCAGTTAGCTCATTCAAATCTTTACAATATAACCAATCCGGTTCTCCACCTGGGTAACCTGTTTTTAAACCATCAAATTGATAACCTAAATCAGTCAAATCTTGAATAATACTTTTTTTCTCAGCATCTATTGGATTACCTTCACCATCAAAAGTTTGATAAGTTTCATAAGGTTTTACAAGCAACTCTAATACACCATTTTGCTTGGCATATTCTTTTAACTCCGCATAAAAAACTGGGAGAGCATCTTGTTGGGTATAAATCGGCCCCGAATTGATCTCCATATGTAGGCCACCCAGCATGGGCAAGCTATAAACCAGAGCTGCAACTTGAATTTCTCCTTCTTGTTTCAATGCAAGATAAACAATTCGAGCCCCTCTTTTTTCTAACAAGTCCCCCATCTGGACAGATTGCATAAAAGAACGAGAAGAGACCTGATCAGAATAAGCTTGAAATTCTTCTTTTGTGAGTGTAATTAATGCCATGTACTTACCTTCTATGATGTTTTGTTCTTAATGCCTTGCGAAAATCAAGAGCGATTCTTAACAGAGAATAAAGAGGATGGGTGGGCATTGTAAACTCACCCAAGTATTCTTCAATCGTTGGATTAAATTTTTCCTTAAAATGGTAAAGTCCACCATTGAGAGAGTTTTCAACACCACCTAAATTTTGCCACACCATACCTCGCTCAAAGGCATAGCGAGCTGTTTCATACCAAGTTAAAATTGGTGCATTATAACGTTTAAAAGCATCATCCATACCAGCATATAGATTAACAGAGGTATTACCAAATTCCAAACTCAAAGTAGCTGCTAAAGGAATGTTTGATTTTTCTTCATTCAGATATCTCTGCAAGAAATCTCTTTCTTCTACCAAACGCTCTTTTTCCTTCTTCTGGGCTTCTACTTTTGAAGTTCGAGTCGACTCAGTAAACGCCTCTTCCAACGCTAAGTTTTTCGCTAACTGTTCTTCTAATTCTCGTAAACGCTTAGCGATATCCAGAGTAGCCAGCGTAATGTAGGCCTTGTCCTTAAAATTATCTAACAATTTTTTATAATAGGCTTCATTCCTCAAATGGATATCTTTTCGCTTCTCAGTTTTTTTCATCAAAAACGAGAAAGATTCTAACAATTCATCTCTACCAATCTGAATCTCTACACCCTTATTTCGAGCGGATCGAATAGCTTGTTTTGTTGACTTGCAAAGTTTATCTTCTGTAAAATTTTCCTTGTATACTTTTGCCTGAATACGAGGCTGAATGGTATCTCCCATTCCATCGGTCTTTCCTGACCACCTTACTCCCATTCTTTGCAAATTTTCAATAATAGCCATATTTTCAGGATATTCTATTTTTTCATGCTTGATTGAACTTTGTGATAAGCAAATACTTGGGTCAAAAATCACAAAAATCGCTCTCTTGCTTCGAGCATAGGACTTAATGGATTGAAGAACAAAGTTCAAGAGTTCAGCATCCTTATAATCTAATACAGGACCTCTTGGGATATAAAACATTCTATAACCTAGAGGAAGAGTTTTAATCAAAATACTAGCTGTAGCCAGTAATTTATCTCCTCGGTAGGCGCCAAACTTTTCATGTTGCCAATCAGACTTAACCTCTTCCCAAGCACTACTTTGTAATACATTGACTAATTCATGTTCTTTAACAAACTGATCATATTCTAATGTGGGAATGCCAATTTGATAACGATACATCTCTTACTCTCTTTCCAACAATAATAGAATTTAACTACTATTCTACTATTTTTGTTTAGAAAGTCTAGTAAAAACATATTTTAGTTTCTATTCCATAGAAGACATGGTTATTGAAAGAGTAATACAAACTAAACTAGCTTAATCTCTCTTCTAATTTGAAATCGATTGGTAGGGTTGCTAAGAACCGTTCCAATTGTTTTTCCCAGTAGTACCATTCGTGAGTTCCAGCACTATGGCTATAGGTCACATCAAATCCCAGTTTTTTGAGATTTTTCACTGCGAGATTATTGGCTTCGTACAAGAAATCCTGCTCGCCACACCAAGCCCAAAGTTTGGTCTTTTTATCCGATTTTTTAGCCAGACTTTCAAGAGAATAAGGACTAGCTGTCCAGTCTTTAATCTCTCCAAAAACACCTCTCCAATAAGCTGGTGTTCCCAAATCTTGGCTCTCAGGAGAAAAATCTTGAAAGCTAAGAGCACCTGAAAAACTAGCCGCATGAGAAAAACGATTTGTAGCAAGAGCCAATTTGAAACAGCCGTAGCCTCCCATAGAGAGACCAGCGATAAAGGCCTTTTCACGCTTGCTGGTCATGTTAGGGAAGAAGCGTTTCAAAACCTGTGGCAATTCCTCTGCTAGAGCTGTGTAATAGTCAAAACCATACTGGGTATCGGTATACCAACCGTTGCTGGTATTGGGCATAACAACGATGAGATTGGTTCCTCGAAGTAAGCGTTCTACGTTGGTCCGCTTGAGCCAACTATTATGATTACCAGACATCCCGTGCAAGAGGTACAAGACTGGAATGTCTTTACAATCTGGTTCTTCCACTCGATTAGCATCAGGATAGAGGACATTCACTCCCCACTCCATATCCAAAACTTGTGAGTAATACTCGATTTTCATTACTGCCATAATTTTTCCTCTATTTTTCTATAAGAAAAAGCCGAAATTCGACTTTCTCTCCGTTTATTTCATCGCTTATTTTGCTTCCATGACTACTGGTAAAATAGCTGGACGACGCTTAGTTTGATCAAAGAGATACTTGGTCAGATTATCACGAACCTTCCCTTTAAGATCTGCCCAGTCAAAGTCATCTCCTTGAAGATAGTCTTCTACCGTCTGGTTAATCAATTCTGAACTTTCACGAAGAATATCGCGACTCTTCTTGAGATAAACAAATCCACGCGTATGAACACGAGCCTTGGCTACAATTTTCTTCTCACGACGGTTAACTGTGATTGCGACGATGAAAATTCCATCTTCTGACAAGACCTTACGGTCACGAAGAACCACATTACCAACATCACCGATGGCATTTCCGTCAATCAAAACATCCCCTGCCGAAACCGCGCCAGCTGGGACAAAGTCCCCATTCTCATAAGCCATGCTGGTCCCCTTTTTAGGGATAAAAATGCGTTCTGGCAACATCCCAACTGCCATAGCAGCCTTAGCATGGGCATCTAACTCACGGTATTCCCCTTGAATCGGGAAGAGATACTTGGGTTGCAAGAGATTGATCATCAACTGCAAATCACGCGCATTTCCGTGCCCTGACACACGCAAGCTTTGGGTGATCAGTTTGACAACCCCGCCAGCTTGGTAAATCATATTTTCCACACGCGCCATAACTGCTTCTTTGGCGATAGATGGAGTGGTTACAATATAAACTAGGTCACCGTCCTTGATTTCCACATAACGGTGGCGACCAATCGACATCTTGCGAAGACCGTTGATAGGCTCACCCATACGGCCTGTCTCAAGAATAATCAACTCATGGTTTTCAAAGCGAGACATATCTTTTGGCTTAATCAAAAGACTTTCGTTAGCTAGAGACAATTTCTTGAGACGAATAGCGGTGCGGACGATATTTTCAATATCAAATCCTGTCAAAACCACACGACGACCTGTTGCATCCGCAGCGTCAAACACCTGCTGGATACGAGAGAGGTTGCTGGCTACCGCCGCAACAATGATACGACCATCCCAATCCGAAATGGTTTGAGTGATCTCATCCCCAACTTCACTTTCACTAGCCACTTGGATATTGCTATCTGCATTGGCTGAATCGCTAAGAAGAGCTAGAACTCCATCACGACCGATTTCTGCTAAGCGAGCAAAGTCTGTGGCATAGGATTCACTAGCTGTCTGGTCAAATTTAAAGTCACCTGTATAAACGATACTACCTTCAGCTGTCTTCAAGACAACACCCAGACTTTCTGGAATAGAGTGGGTCGTACGGAAGAAGGAAACCACAGTTCCTCCAAAATCAATCTCCGTATCCTCATCTATAACATGAAAATCATTGAATTTCTTAACTGTGTCATTTCCTTTGACAAAGAGTTTGGCCAACTCAATGGTCAGCTCAGACCCAAATACAGGCACCTTGGCTTCAGCCAAGAGATAAGGCAGAGCACCAATGGCATCCGCATGACCGTGGGTCAAGAAGACCCCAGCGATACGGTCACTGTTTTCAAAAAGGTAGTCCATATTTGGAATGACCACATCCACCCCTAGTTGTTCATTTTCAGGATATTTCAGACCTGCATCCAAAACGAAAATAGATCCATCGATTTCAGCGATATACATATTTTTCCCGTTTTCACGTACACCACCAAGTGTTGTTAAACTGATATTACTCATTTTTCCTCCGAAAGCTTAGTTTATCTTGATTATAGGGTTGCTTACCCTCTTATTCTAAAAGCACTACTTTTAGCCGAATCTTTTCCTACCATTATACCATTTTTTTGATGATTTTCAAAATGAAGATTTGTTTTCAAAAAAGAGCTGGTTTCCCAACTCTTTCCTATCTGCTATTCTTTTTTCATTAAAAAGTCATAAATTTCTTGCACGGTACCCAGCGCCATCATTTCTTGGTCTTTGACGGTTTGTTTGAGATTTTGGTAAATCTGACTTTCTCCGATTTCTCTCTTTGGCGCTTCTTTATTGACTGTCATAACCCCATCTTTGATTACCACAAAACCTAATTCTTCAAATATTTGAATCATTTTGACCAGCAAGATTTGCTGAATATTAAGATAAGCTGCCAAATCTTTCAGCTTGTAGCGAATATCAAACTCTGGAAACTGGTAGATGGTCTTGTACAATTTGGCAAACTGCTCTCTAGTCCCATAGCCTGTTAGATAGTAGGCCTTGTCAATATCATTTTTGAAATAGACAGCAGAGAAATTCTGTTCCTGAAAAATGGTCTTCAACAGAGTAATATCCTCAGGAATGGTTTTTACAACAACAGCTTCACTAGTCACTAAATCTGGCACTTCTCCAGCAAAATCCAAGACTGGAACTCCCTCTGGCAAGGTGGCATTCTTTCCACGGATGTTAAAGAGCTGAACACCCTCCACGCGTGCATCCACCATCATCAACTGGAGGGCAGTTTGGCCATTCCATTGATTGACAGACAATTTGACTGCCAACTCTAGATTCTTGGTTTGAGCAAATTCTGTTGCCCATCTACCTTGACCGAAGGCCACCACTTCAAAACTAGCCTCACCCTTAGAAATTTTCAGCTTGAGATGGGCATTGCCTGCCCCCATGGTACGGGCACTTTCGACCTGAAAATCCTTGATATAAAAGACGGGTTTCTGGTTGTCCATTCCAAAGGGAGCTAAACGTTCAAAGTTCTTGACTGTTTCAAGACTCAAAGTCTCCAAATCCAGCTCTTCATCTAGATTTAACTTGTTCTTACCTCCAGCATCTGCGCCTTTTTCACGGACATAATCTTCCAAGACCTGAGATAAATCTGAAAGTTTCTCAACTTCCAGCGTCATACCCGCTGCACCAGCATGGCCACCAAAGGCGATAAAGAGGTCGCGATGGGGATCTAGGGCTTCAAAAATATCGACCGCTTCCACACTACGAGCACTTCCCTTGGCACGACCGTCTTCTATATTAAGAACGATGACTGTCTGTCCCAATTCTTCCAACAAACGACCAGCCACGATTCCTAGAACCCCAGGATTCCAGCCTTCCTTGGCCAAGACCTGGACCTTCTTCTCAGAATCCACCATGGTCTTTGCTTCTTCATAGATAGACTGGACAATTTCCTTGCGCTCTTCATTTTTCTGGTGAATCATGAGAGCAATCTCATGCGCCTCCTCATCATCAAACCCAGTCAGCAAATCAATGGCAGGATTGGGATCATCCAAGCGGCCCAAGGCATTTAAACGAGGGGCAATCTGGAAACCGACTGTCTCTTCTGTCACTTCATTAGCAGCAATCCCAGCTATGTCCAGCATTTCTTGTAGGCCAATACGCTGAGTATGCCCCAACATTTCCAGACCATACTGAACCAAGATACGATTTTCATCCGTCAGACTCACCATATCTGCAATGGTTCCGATTGCAACCAAATCCAGTAGTTCCACTTGCACTTCTTCTAAAAGGGCACAAGCCAGCTTGAAGGCCACTCCACAACCAGCCAAATATTTGAAAGGATAGTCCGCATCAGGATGTTCAGGATGGACAATAGCATAGGCATCTGGTAAGGTTTCAGGCATAGAATGGTGGTCAGTCACAATGACATCTACTCCCATAGACTGGGCCAATTCAATAGCCTCATGACCAGCAACTCCATTATCCACTGTCACAATCAAGGAAATTCCTTCTTGCTCGATAAAATATTTGTAAACACTGGCATTAGGTCCATAACCGTCGGTAAAACGATTGGGCAGATAAACCCGGCACTCAGCACCAAGCTGTTCCAAACTTTCCTTAACAATCGAAGCCGAAGTCATACCATCCGCGTCATAATCACCGTAAACGAGGATATTTTCCCCTTCTTCAATGGCCTGACGAATCCGTTCCACTGCCTTGTCCATATCATGGAGCAGATAAGGGTCGTGCAAGTCCTCCAAGGAAGGTTCTAAAAACTTCTTCAGACTTTCTTGGTTCTGAATCCCTCTTTCAAATAATAACCGAGCCACCTCAGGACCCAATCCAGCCTTCTTGGCTATCTTTGTAAAATCCGCATCTTCTACCTGCGGGGCAAACTGCCATTCATAAGTAGGTGTTATCAAAAAGACATCCACTCTTTCTAAGAATTCTATTGCTTCATTATAACATGATTTAGGCTTTTTCTCTATCCTGATTGCTTTCTACAAAAATTTTACTAACTTTTTTCTGATATGATTTGACAAGACAAATCTTTTGGTGTAGAATCATGTTATAAAATCTAACACAAAGGAGATTCCTTATGGCTTTAGTAGAATTTGAACACGTCGAAAAATATTACGGAGACTACCACGCACTCCGCGACATCAATCTCCGTTTTGAAAAAGGACAAGTTGTTGTCCTCCTTGGCCCTTCTGGTTCCGGGAAGTCAACTCTTATCCGCACCATCAATGGTTTAGAGGCTGTCGACAAAGGAAGTCTTCTAGTCAATGGTCACCAAGTTGCTGGTGCCAGCCAGAAAGATTTAGTACCGCTTCGCAAGGAAGTCGGTATGGTTTTCCAGCATTTCAACCTCTACCCACACAAAACAGTGTTAGAAAACGTAACACTTGCACCCATAAAAGTTCTAGGAATTGATAAAAAAGAAGCTGAAAAGACAGCCCAAAAATATCTGGAATTTGTAAATATGTGGGACAAGAAAGATTCTTATCCAGCCATGCTATCCGGTGGACAAAAACAACGAATCGCCATTGCTCGTGGACTCGCCATGCATCCGGAACTTCTCCTCTTTGATGAACCAACATCTGCTCTTGATCCTGAAACCATCGGCGATGTTCTAGCAGTTATGCAAAAATTAGCCCACGATGGTATGAATATGATTGTCGTTACCCATGAAATGGGCTTTGCCCGTGAAGTTGCGGACCGCATCATCTTTATGGCTGACGGGGAAGTTTTGGTGGATACGACAGATGTCGATGACTTTTTCGATAACCCAAGCGAACCACGTGCCCAACAATTCCTCAGCAAAATCATCAACCACGAAAGTGACAAAGTCAAATAAGGAGGCGCTTATGAAAAAGAAATTCTTTTTATCAGCATTATTGATTAGCCTTTTCGGCCTTGCTGCTGCAAAACCAGTTCAGGCCGATACAAGCGTCGCAGATATTCAAAAAAGAGGCGAGCTAGTTGTCGGTGTCAAACAAGACGTTCCCAACTTTGGCTATAAGGATTCCAAGACAGGGACCTATTCTGGTATCGAAACTGACTTGGCCAAGATGGTTGCAGATGAGCTCAAGGTCAAGGTTCGCTATGTTCCTGTTACCGCGCAAACTCGTGGACCGCTCCTAGACAATGAACAAGTTGACATGGATATCGCGACCTTTACCATCACAGACGAACGCAAAAAACTCTACAACTTTACCAGCCCCTACTACACGGACGCATCTGGCTTTTTGGTCAATAAGTCTGCCAAAATCAAAAGTATTGAAGACCTAAACGGCAAAACCATCGGAGTTGCCCAAGGCTCCATTACTCAACGCCTGATTACTGAACTTGGTAAAAAGAAAGGTCTAACCTTTAAATTCGTCGAACTTGGTTCCTACCCAGAATTGATCACTTCCCTACACGCTCACCGTATTGATGCCTTTTCCGTTGACCGATCTATTCTATCTGGCTATATCAGCAAACGCACAGAACTACTAAATGATAGTTTCAAGCCATCTGACTACGGTATCGTTACCAAGAAATCGAATACCGAGCTCAACAACTATCTTGATAACTTGGTCACTAAATGGAGCAAGGATGGTAGTTTGCAGAAACTCTATGACCGTTACAAACTTAAACCATCTAGCCATACTGCAGATTAAGGAGGACACCCTATGACAGATTTATCATCTTGGACAGCCTATTTTCAAGATTTTGGCCAATTTTTCAATGGTTTCCTCTTCACCCTTGCCCTAGCAATTGGATCCTTTATCCTCGCCATGGTTTTGGGCATCTTCTTTGGAGCTATGTCAACCAGCAAACGTCCCATTTTACGCATTTTAGCTCGCATCTTTGTGGAATTTTATCAAAACACTCCCCTCTTGGTGCAGTTTGTTATCGTTTTTTATGGTCTACCACTTATCAGTGACCATATCATCATGATTCCGATTTATTGGACGGCTGTTCTCTGCGTGGGACTCTATCACGGCGCCTATATCGCCGAGGTTATTCGCTCAGGCATTCAGTCTATTCCTAGCGGTCAAATGGAAGCCGCCTTGTCGCAAGGTTTTACTTATATCAGTGCTATGCGCTTGATTATCTTGCCTCAGGCCTTTCGTATCATTCTCCCTCCTTTGACCAACCAAATCGTCAACCTCATCAAAAACACCTCTACAGTCGCTATCATCTCTGGAGTGGACTTGATGTTTGTGACCAAGTCTTGGTCGGCACTTAACGGAAACTACATTCCAGCCTTTCTAGGTGCTGCCCTGCTCTACTTTTCTCTTTGCTTCCCTGTTGCCCAGTTTGGTCGCAAGATGGAGCAAGCCAACAAAAAAGCCTATTCACTTTAGGAGGTTACTATGGAATCCATTTTAGAAGTTTTGACCCCAGATAACCTAGTCTTTATCTTTAAAGGATTTGGCTTGACCCTCTATATTTCTCTGATTGCAATCGTCCTCTCTACCCTTATCGGAACGGTGCTAGCCGTCATGAGAAATGGGAAAAATCCTGTCTTGCGTATTATTTCCAGCATTTACATTGAATTTGTACGTAACGTTCCCAACCTCCTCTGGATTTTCACCATCTTTTTGGTGTTCAAGATGAAATCCACACCAGCCGGAATCACTGCCTTTACCCTCTTTACCTCAGCAGCCCTAGCTGAGATTATCCGTGGTGGCCTCAATGCTGTAGACAAGGGACAATACGAAGCAGGAATGTCACAAGGCTTCACTTCAACCCAAATCCTCTACTACATCATTCTCCCACAAGCTATTCGCAAAATGTTGCCAGCCATTATTTCTCAGTTTGTAACCGTGATTAAGGATACCAGTCTTCTCTACTCTGTTATCGCCCTACAAGAACTCTTTGGAGCCAGCCAAATTCTCATGGGTCGTTATTTCGAACCAGAGCAGGTCTTCAGTCTTTATATCCTGATTGCCCTCATCTACTTCAGCTTTAACCTAGCAATTTCTAGCCTGTCTCATATGCTAGCCAAACGTTGGCAACAAGCTGCAGAATAATACTCTTCGAAAATCTCTTCAAACCACGTCAGCTTCACCTTGCCGTATATATGTTACTGACTTCGTCAGTTCTATCCACAACCTCAAAACGGTGTTTTGAGCAGCCTGCGTCTAGCTTCCTAGTTTACTCTTTGATTTTCATTGAGTATAAACAG
>DXLD01000209.1:0-2234 GCA_019414935.1 Streptococcus sp. | reverse complement strand
GCCAAGTCCAATTCAGACTTCTCAGGAGTTGTTTCTTCAGTTGTTTCCACAACTTCCTCTTCTTTTACTTCTTCATTTTTTATATCTTGGGCCATTTTCGCCTCCTTTAATGATTTCAATCTTAATGTACTTCGTAATGATTACTGCTGAGGTAGCGGTAAAAATCTGTCAACTTCATGGTCAAAACACGGTTGACCACATTGACTTGGTTGATTAGCTGTTGGTAATCCAGATTGACCGGACCGATAATGGCTAGAATTCCAACTCCCCGATAAGGAATGAGAAATTTACTACTAATCACCGCTAGGTCAGCTAGACAGGACTCTTGACTGTCCGCAACACGGACGTTTTGCATCTGATCTTCACGCAACCCCTCACGAATCTCCAGAGCCACCTTTTGCGGTTGGTCAAAGAACTGATAAGCTGCCAGATTGGCAAAATTCAAGAGATTAACCTTGCCAGCCACCACGATATTTTCGTTGAACATTTCCTTAAAGATGTGTTCAAAGAGATCAATGACATTATCCGTTGTTGTGAAGTAACGCTGGATAATCTGCGGAATCTCCGTCCGAATCTTGTAGTGAATATCTAGAACGGTGTGGCCGAGGAAACGTTCCTGAATGATGCTCTTCAGCTTCAGCAAATCCTCCTGCAAGAAATTCCTGGGAATCAGAAACTGACTGGTAACCGTTCGAGACTCGTCTAGAGTGAATACTGCCAAGGCTGTATGTTGCCCCAAAACAACGATATCAAAGGCTGTCAAACGTTGCCTGCTCGGCTCAACATCCAGTGCCACTACCGTACAGCCACTCAAGTCTGTCAGTAGATTCGCAGCCTCTTGCAGAATATCCTCCAATTTGAAGAATTCCTGGTCAAAGGCTTTGACAATCTCATATACCTCATTTTCAGCTAGTCGGTCAAAATCCAGTGAGTGTTTTACATAGTACTGAAAACCAGCAACACTTGGCATCCGACCACTTGAAGTATGAGCCTTCTCAAGCAAACCTTGCTTTTCTAGAGCCGCCATGTCATTACGAATGGTTGCACTGCTAGAGTTAATAGACTCTTGCAAGGCTTTGGAACCGACAGGTTCGTGCGTTTTGGTAAAGATGTCAATAATCAGATTTAGAATATCCTGCTGACGCTCTGTAACCACCTCATCACTCCTCTCTGTCTGATCGATTAGCACTCGATACACTCAAGTGCTAACTTATGATTCTATTATACACCCTTAAAAGAGAATGTCAAGATAAAAACTCAAAAAATTAGCACTCTTTTACCAAGAGTGCTAAAAATCAGTCTGAAGACCTAGAGCCCTACCTTCCATCTACTTGGTATTTCCTTTTAAGTCTAAAAAAACCATAGATTAGATAAGAAATCATAAAGGCATATAGAGCAAAAATGACAAAGAAAGATTGCGACAGTTCTTCTCGAAACAAACTCATACAAACAACAAGACCGCCTGAGAAAGCAGCTGTACATGAACGAAGTCTAGATCGCATAACTTCCCATCTAAGACCCTTGCTCATATCCTCCGGAAGTAAATCAAAAGATGATTTACGAAGAATTGAACAAGAACCTGCTTCTATCAATTCCCAATCTCTATTTCTAAAATCTTGCAGTTCATGCTTATGCTTTTTAAGAAATCTAGAATCATAGATACAGTAGATAACATCGTCTGGTTGACATTGGTCAAAATAGAATAAACCAAAACGACTAGTTTTATACCTCCAACCTTTCAAATGCATCTCATGTAAATATTCTTCTTCCTTGTCCAAATCAACAATGGTGAAAATTCGAAATTGCTTTTTATTTATCATGACTTTCCCTCCAATTTTGAGCATACCTACCCTATCATAAATTTGATAATTCCTTCTTTTTATGCCATAACTTCCAGCTAATATAGGCAACTATTAACAAAAGGATTAAAGACAAGAAAATATCGAACCCAACCACAAGAAATCCCCATAGACCATACGCATTACTTCTATTGAGCAATTTAAGTAAGAATGGTATATGTATGGCTAGCAAAAGTAAAACAGGTACTAATCGCAGTCTTAAAATGCGATTCACCATAGCTAACTTCCCAGCAGCTTCATTATAGATTTCAAATTCTGCATTCGATTCAATTTCAGAATGTGCTTTTCTAAAATAGGAAAAACTATTAAAGTCTGTAATATGCTCCCAGCCACAGTCTTTAAACAGTTGTAAATAGGAGGCTCTCTCTGATTTTT
>DXLD01000208.1:0-2235 GCA_019414935.1 Streptococcus sp. | reverse complement strand
TATAAGATATTAAGGGCGTCAAGCGGACAAAGCTAAAATAGGAGTTATGACGAAGAACTGTCAGTTCTAGGAATAACTATCTTTTTAGCACCGTCCGTAGCCCGTATTCAGTTCAGCAAATACGGACCACCCTTCTCCTTTCTATTCGGCAACTCTCGGGTTGCCATTAAATAAATTCTCCGACGAGCTTTTACTCGTTCTTAGTTTGATTGTTTAAAAGCTTCCATCATCTCGATAAACTCATCAAATAGGTAGCTAGCGTCGTGTGGACCAGGGGCTGCGTCTGGATGGTATTGAACAGAGAAAGCAGGTTGGTATCTGTGACGCACACCTTCAACTGACTTGTCATTGATTTCTTCGTGGGTAATGATCAAATGCTCTGGCAAATCCTCACGGCTAACTGCATAACCATGGTTTTGACTTGTAAAATCCACACGTCCTGTAGCAATTTCACGTACCGCATGGTTAAATCCACGGTGACCAAACTTCATCTTGTAGGTCTTAGCACCATTTGCCATTGCAAAGAGTTGGTGCCCCATACAGATACCAAAGATTGGAATTTTTCCTTGCACACCACGAATCATATCCAGTGCCTGTGGAACATCTTCTGGGTTACCTGGACCGTTTGACAACATCACTCCGTCAGGATTGAGATGGAGAATTTCTTCAGCCGTTGTCGAATAAGGAACGACGGTCACGTTACAGTTGCGTTTAGAAAGTTCACGTAGGATTGAGTGCTTGAGACCAAAGTCCACTAACACCACGCTCAAACCAACTCCTGGAGCTGGATAGGATGTTTTAGTAGAAACCTGTTTGATATTATCTGTCGGCAAAACTGTTGCTTGGAGCTGATCCGTCACATGATCCATACTATCCCCAACATGGGTCAAGGTTGCACGCATGGTACCATGCTTACGAATAATCTTGGTAAGTGCACGTGTATCAATCCCTGAAATACCAGGAATTTTCTTGGCTTTCAAAAATTCATCCAAGGTCATTTGGTTGCGCCAGTTGCTTGCTCTACGCGCTTCTTCGAAAACAACAACTCCTTTACAAGTTGGAATAATAGATTCGTAATCATCACGGTTAATTCCATAATTTCCTACCAAAGGATAAGTAAAGGTCAAGATTTGTCCATTATAAGACTGGTCTGTAATGGATTCTTGGTAGCCGGTCATACCTGTATTAAAGACGATTTCGCCCGTTACATCAATATCTGCTCCGAAGGCCTTGCCTTCAAAAACTGTGCCATCTTCTAATACTAGAAGTCTTTTTGTCATATTTTCACCTCTCGTGGACGCTCACTGGCGTCTTTTAACGTCTTGTGTTTTAGTTGGCGTTTCTACTCGCCAGTACGGATTCTAAGATTGCCATTCGAACAAAGACACCATTGGTCATTTGTTGGACAATCCGTGATTTTGGTGCTTCAACCAAGTGATCTGCGATTTCTACATCACGGTTGACTGGAGCTGGGTGCATGAGGATTGCTGTTTCTTTCAAACAATCGTAACGTTCTTGAGTCAAGCCATGTTGGGCATGGTAGTCTTCTTTGGAAAAGACAGCTCCACTTTCATGACGTTCATGTTGCACACGAAGAAACATCATGACATCCACCTGATCAATGATTTCATCAATGCTTACAAACTGTCCATAGTCTGCAAACTCTTGACTTCTCCATTCCTCAGGTCCAGCAAAGTAAAGTTCAGCTCCCAAGCGTTTCAAAATCTGCATATTGGATTTGGCAACGCGTGAGTGGTCTAAGTCGCCTGCAATAGCAACCTTGAGACCTTCAAAGTGACCAAATTCCTCATAAATGGTCATCAAATCAAGCAAGCTCTGGCTAGGGTGTTGGCCCGAACCATCTCCACCATTGATGATGGAAGTCGTAATCGTCGGACTAGCAATCAACTCTCTGTAGTAATCAACCTCTGGGTGGCGAATCACACAGACGTCAACTCCTAAAGCAGACAGAGTCAAAATGGTATCATAAAGTGTTTCACCCTTATTGACTGAACTAGTCTTCACATCAAAGTCAAGTCGTTCCAATCCCAATTTAATCTCTGCCACTTCAAAGGACTTATGCGTCCGTGTAGAATCCTCAAAGAAGAGATTGGAAACAATCGGATGGTCTTCATAAGGGAGCTGAGCTCCTTTTTTAAACTCAATTCCTCGCTTGATCAATTTCATTACCTGATCGACAGTGAGGTCTTCCATGGATACCACATGGTTCAATGC
>DXLD01000207.1:0-2236 GCA_019414935.1 Streptococcus sp. | reverse complement strand
GGCTCTTTGTCAACTGTAGTGGGTAGATGAAAAGCTAAATTCTTGAGAGGACCAGTTTGGTCTTCTCTTTTTTAATATTTACTGCCATCAAAATCCGTTTCTTAAAGTTTTCAAAGTTCCTGAAGCCAAAGGCATTTCGCTTAATGACCTTGATGAGATTGTTCGTTGCTTCCAGTTTTGCGTTTGAATACGGCAGTTCGAGGGCGTTGATAATCTTGTCTTTATCTTTCAAAAAAGTTCTAAAAACTGTCTGAAAGATAGGGTGTACGCTGGAACTCGTCTCTTCAATGAGGTCAAAGAAATGGTCCGAGTTCTTCTCTTGGAAATGGAAAAGTAAAAGTTGGTAGAGTTCATAATGTTCTCTCAGTTCTTGAGAGTATGACAGTAGCTTTTCTAGGATTTCCTTGTTGGTTAAATGCGCACGAAAAGTCGGACGATAAAAGCGTTTATCGTTGAGTTTGCGACTATCTTGTTGGATCAGTTTCCAGTAGCGTTTCAGGGCACGATATTCCTGTGACTGACGGTCCAAATGGTTCATGATTTGAATGCGGACGCGGTTCATAGCACGACTAAGGTGTTGCACAATGTGAAAGCGATCAAGGACAATCTTAGCGTTAGGGAATAATTTTCTGGCGATGTCGTAATAAGGGCTAAACATGTCCATAGTGATGACTTTAACGCGATTTCTATCCTGTCTGGAATAGCGTAGGAAGTGGTTTCTAATCGTTGCTTGCGTGCGTCCGTCGAGGATTGTGATGACTTTTAATGAGTCGAAATCCTGAGCGATGAAACTCATTTTTCCCTTCTTGAAGCCGTACTCATCCCAGCTCATATTCTCAGGCAGCCAATTCCAGTCGGTTTTAAATTGGAACTCATTTAGCTTGCGACTGACGGTTGAGGTAGAGACGGCAAGGCGCTTGGCAATGTCGGTCATAGACTGTTTTTCAATGAGCAATTGAGCGATTTTCTGATAGACGACGGTTGCGATTTGGTGATTCTTCTTGACCAGAGAAGTTTCCGCGACAGCCATTTTTCCGCACTCCTTACACTTGAAACGGCGCTTTTTCAGGCGAATGAGAGTTCGGTAGCCAGCACACTCCAGATACGGGATTTTAGAGGCTTTCTGGAAGTCGTATTTGCCCATCTGTCCCTTGCAGGCAGGACATTTAGGAGACTCGTAATCCAAGTAACCGTGAAGTTCTTTGTGCATTCCCATATCGTATTCATTAGTGATGATAATATTTTTGTCTTTTATTCCAAGAAAATTTGTGATAAGATTTAGTTGTTCCATATGAGTCTTTCTAAAATGATGGTTTAGTCGCTTTTCATTATAGGTCATATGGGACTTTTTTTCTACAATCAAAAAGGCTCCATAATCTCCATAGAGGATTTACCCACTACAGAAATTATAGAGCCTCTTTTTACAACCATAAATTTTAATGAAGTCAACTAAAAACACTGGAATTCTATCCAGTGTTTTTGAAATATCCTCTTATTTTGAAGCAAGAGATCCCATTGGGTCCCAAGGCGCAAGCACTTGTGGATCTGCTTCATAGGCAGCCAACTCTTCAGCTGTAAGGAAATCTTTGCGAACAACGATTTGATATGTATATTCATCCATCCAAGCATCAGAAGCAACAAAGTACCCCTTTTGTCCAACCTTATCTCCCCAAGAGTTTTCAATCTTCCATTTAATTGGTTTACCATCAGCATCCAGATCAACACCTGTCAATACCATGGCATGGGTCATGAGAGATTCACTGTAGTCTAAACGTCCAGCCTTGTCTTGAGTCCAGTTAATATCCATGCTAGCTGTAAAGTCGTAAACATTAGTTGCAAGAATACCTTTTTGACGGTCCGAAACCTGACCAACATCTGAACCAAACCATACACTCTCTCCTGCCTTCATCTGTGCAATAGCAAGCTCTTTGAATCGGTCCATTGGCAGGTTAATATAACGAACACTTGGCGCACCTACAACATTTCCCAACATCTCAACCGTGTAAGATTTTCCGTAAGGTTTATCAGCTGTTGGAGCGTTGATAACTGATACATAGTCGCTGAGTTTAAGGCCAACATATTTTTCAAAGAAGGCCCGTGGCGTGATACCCTTCTCAGATCGATAGTTATCATCTTTATCTCGATAGGCAAAATCAAACTGACGTGGTGGCAAGCCAAGGGTCATGGCAAGATAATTGAAGATTTCTTGAAGGAACTCCTCCTTTTTAGCTTGAAC
>DXLD01000206.1:0-2281 GCA_019414935.1 Streptococcus sp. | reverse complement strand
GGTTGGGGAAAATAAGAGTCTCCTGTCTGATGAGGAACGTAGTCGTATCAATGAGGCGACGGATGAGCACAGAAGTTTGGATATTGTTACGCAGAGCAATAGTCAGCGGGGGCATTTCGTGGCTATGTCACTTTTTAATGCGGCTAGTGAACAATTGGTGCTTAGTCAGCCACAAATTCTCAATGAGACACAGGATGACATGTCGGTTTATTTGAAGGAGCTGCTTGACCTTGGTCTTCCTTTGGTTGAAAAGGGACGTAATCGTTTCGAGGCTAAGGGTGACCAGATTGGGAACTACAAGGACCTTCTATCAACGATCATTGCCCTTAACAGCAGTCATCTAGATGCTGATTTGGACAAGGAAACGCAGACTTTCTGGTCAGTTGCTGTGCGTTATCTCCGTAAGCGACTTGATAAGGACCAAGTCTTGATTCCAAATGTGATTGACGATGTGACGACAACCAAGGTGGATGATCAGGTCATGCAGCTAGTCTTTCCGGGGGAGGAACCACTGAAATTATCAGCCTCGGCTCTGACAACCTTCTATAACAACCAATATCTTTATTTCTTGCGTTATGTTTTGGAACTTGAGGAGCTAGAGTCTATCCATCCGGATGCTCGACACCACGGGACTTATTTACACCGAGTCTTTGAGCGTGTGATGGGTGATTCGTCATCAGAAAGCTTCGATGATAAATTGGAAAAGGCCATTGCTCAGACCAATCAGGATCAACCTTTTGAAATTCTCTATACCGAGGACCAAGAGAGTCGTTTCTCTCGTCAGATTTTGGAGGACATTGCGCGTTCAACTGCCAGTGTTCTACGTGACAATGCGGCGGTTAAGGTTGAGCGTGAGGAAGTCAAGTTTGACTTGCTTTTAGCAAATAGCATCAAGATTACTGGGATTATTGACCGAGTGGACCGTTTAACAGATGGTGCTCTGGGTGTTGTTGACTATAAAACAGGTAAAAATGTCTTTGATATTCAGAAATTCTACAATGGCCTCAGTCCGCAATTGGTGACCTATCTGGAGGCTCTCCGTCAAACCTATAAGGTTGATGCTGATCAACTTTTTGGGGCTATGTATCTTCACATGCAGGTCCCACAGCTTAATCTAGCTCAGATTGGTTTGGAAAAGCTAGCGGCTCAGGCTCATAAGGAATTGACTTATAAGGGACTTTTTGTGGCTTCAGAAACGGAGCATTTGACTGGTGGAAACTATGATCTGCAAAAGACTGTCACCTATGACAAGGAGGATTTAGAAACCTTGTTGGACTACAATATTAAGCTCTTTAGGAGTGCTGCTGAAGTTATTCGAAGTGGGAATTTTGCGATCAATCCTTATACTGAGGATGGCAAGTCTGTTCAAGGTGATCAAATCAAGTCTATTACTCACTTCGAGGCCGACCGCCACATGGGACAGGCTCGTAAACTCTTGCGTTTACCCAAAAAGGGCAAGAAGGAAGCCTATTTGGAGTTGATGGCAAAAACTGAGGAAGAGAATCAGATGCAAGTTTCTGAAAATACTATCTCCTTTCCAGTCATTGATCATGCTGTGAGAGTAGACAAAAAAGACCAGGAGGATAACCATGTTGACTAAAGCTTTTTTAAGTCCAGCAGAGATTGAGGAACGTATTGCCCAAGAAGCAGCTTCTGACAAGGATCGTAAGTTAACACCAGAACAGATTGAAGCTATTTACAGTAATGGTACTAATATTTTGGTATCTGCCTCAGCTGGTTCAGGGAAAACCTTTGTCATGGTTGAGCGTATCCTTGATATGATTGGACGTGGCGTTGGTATTGATCAACTCTTTATCTCAACCTTTACGGTAAAAGCTGCAGGTGAGTTAAAGGAGCGTCTGGAAAAGCGGCTGACAAAGCATTTAGGACAGGCAGAGACGGATGAGGAGCGGGCATTTCTTTCAGACCAGATTGCCAAGATTGGGACGGCTGATATTGGAACCATGGATGCCTTTACCCAGAAATTGGTCAATCAGTATGGCTATCTCCTGGGTGTGTCACCTACTTTCCGTATCATGACAGACCTTGCTGAGCAGACGCTTATGAAAAATGAGGTTTATGCTGATCTCTTCAATGATTACATGCAAGGAAAGGATGCCCAACTTTTTCAAAAATTGGTCCGTAATTTCACTGGACATAGCAAAACTAGCAAGGCTTTTCGTGATTTAGTTTACGATATTTACAGCTTTTCTCAGGCTACTGCAGATCCTGAAAAATGGCTACGTCAAAATCTTTTAAAAGGGCAGGTAGAGGCCAATCC
>DXLD01000205.1:0-2283 GCA_019414935.1 Streptococcus sp. | reverse complement strand
CTGGACCGGGAAGAACTTCCATCAGTTCACGGGTTGTGACTTCAGGATTGTCCATCATCAATTTAACGGCATCTATAGTTTCAGCCAAATTGTGTGGTGGAATGTTGGTCGCCATACCAACCGCGATCCCTGTAGCACCATTAACAAGAAGATTTGGAATACGGGATGGAAGAACAATTGGCTCACGTTCAGAACCATCGTAGTTATCTTGAAAATCTACGGTATTCTTATTGAGATCACGGAGCATCTCCAGGGCGATTTTAGACATACGAGCCTCAGTGTAACGTTGAGCGGCTGCGCCATCACCATCCATAGAACCAAAGTTTCCGTGGCCGTCAACCAACATGTAACGGTAACTCCACCATTGAGCCATACGAACCATAGCTTCATAGATAGATGAGTCACCGTGTGGGTGATATTTACCCATAACATCCCCGGTAATACGGGCAGATTTTTTATGAGGCTTATCAGGTGTCACCCCAAGCTCATTCATTCCATAAAGAATACGACGTTGTACCGGTTTTAAACCGTCACGAACATCTGGGAGTGCACGAGATACGATAACACTCATGGCATAATCGATAAAACTCGTTTTCATCTCAGACGTTAAATTAACGTCAATTAAATTATTATCTTGCACTCTAAAAATGCCTCTTTTCTTTCAATCAAATTATTCCAAATTCTCATAAAATAATGGAAAATTTCTATAATATTATACCATAAAAAGCGTTATATTTCAGTTGTTTAAAACGCTTTCACTTAATAATTCCTTATTATTTCGTGACATTCATCACTTAAAATGGTAGAATAAGCATTGTATGGGGTAACCCAATAAAAAATTAAGGAGATGTTTAGACCATGACTGCAACTAAACTACACAAAAAAGTCATCCTTGTTGGTGACGGTGCCGTAGGTTCATCTTACGCTTTCGCACTTGTAAACCAAGGTATCGCTCAAGAACTAGGTATCATCGAAATTCCACAATTATTTGAAAAAGCCGTTGGTGATGCGCTTGACCTTAGCCACGCACTTCCTTTCACTTCACCTAAAAAAATCTATGCAGCTAAATATGAAGACTGTGCGGATGCTGACCTTGTAGTTATCACTGCTGGTGCTCCTCAAAAACCAGGTGAGACTCGTCTTGATCTTGTTGGTAAAAACCTTGCAATCAACAAATCAATCGTTACTCAAGTTGTTGAATCAGGATTCAACGGTATTTTCCTTGTAGCTGCTAACCCAGTAGACGTATTGACTTACTCTACATGGAAGTTCTCAGGATTCCCTAAAGAACGCGTTATCGGTTCAGGTACTTCACTTGACTCAGCTCGTTTCCGTCAAGCACTTGCTGAAAAACTTAATGTCGATGCTCGTTCAGTTCACGCTTACATCATGGGTGAACACGGCGACTCAGAGTTTGCGGTTTGGTCACACGCTAACATCGCCGGTGTAAACCTTGAAGAGTTCCTTAAAGACGAAGAAAACGTTCAAGAAGCTGAATTAGTTGAATTGTTCGAAGGTGTTCGTGATGCAGCTTACACAATTATCAACAAAAAAGGTGCTACATACTACGGTATCGCAGTAGCCCTTGCTCGTATCACTAAAGCTATCCTTGACGATGAAAATGCAGTACTTCCATTGTCTGTATTCCAAGAAGGTCAATATGGTGTAAGCAACGTCTTTATCGGTCAACCTGCTATCGTAGGTGCACACGGTATCGTACGTCCAGTGAACATCCCATTGAACGATGCTGAACAACAAAAAATGAAAGCTTCTGCTGATGAATTGCAAGCTATCATTGATGAAGCATGGAAAAACCCTGAATTCCAAGAAGCTTCAAAAAACTAATCTTACTTTAGTTAAATAAGAGCCTCCAGTTGGAGGTTTTTTAGTATTTTAAAAAGAAAAACAGCTAATTCATATGAATTAGCTGTTTAATATTATTCAGCGGAGATAGCTGCTTTAGCAATATAGCTAAGTGGTTGGTTAAAGTGTGGCAAGAAGAACAAATCAAGCAATTGTAGACGGTCAATTGTTACTCCTTCTTGAATTGCCAATGAGAACATGTGGATTCCCATTGAGATATCCATGAGTGAAACCATTTGAGCACCCAAAACTTTACGAGTATCTTTATCATAAACAATCTTGATAGTTACATCTTCATTTTCATCCTTCATGAAGGGAGGTTTTTGAAGATCCGTTGATTCTACTACTGCTGGATTGAAACCAAAGCGTTTTGCCTTCTCTTCAGTCAAACCAGTAGAAACCATGTTCAAACCATAGATA
>DXLD01000204.1:0-2286 GCA_019414935.1 Streptococcus sp. | reverse complement strand
AAAAATTCGGTAATGTCATTGTCTGTGCGATAGAAAGGGATCATCAAATTATCATTCCAAGCGGTGACATGACTGTACAGGATAAAGATAGAATCTTTGTCACTGGTAACCGTGTTGACATGATGCTCTTCCATAATTATTTTAAATCTCGTGCCGTGAAGAGCCTTCTCATCGTCGGTGCTGGAAGAATTGCCTATTATCTACTAGGTATTCTCAAAGACAGTCGTATCGATACCAAAGTCATCGAGATTAACTCTGAAAGGGCACGTTTCTTCAGTGAGAAATTCCCTAATCTCTATATTGTCCAAGGAGATGGTACCGCAAAAGATATCTTACTAGAAGAAAGTGCTCAAAACTATGATGCAGTAGCAACACTAACAGGAGTTGACGAAGAGAATATTATTACCTCTATGTTCCTTGATAGTATCGGAGTGCAAAAAAATATTAGCAAGGTTAACAGAACTAGTCTCCTTGAAATTATTCATGCGCCTGATTTCTCAAGCATTATCACTCCGAAAATCATCGCTGTAGATACAATCATGCACTTTATTCGTGGCCGTGTTAATGCCCAGTATTCAGACCTTCAAGCCATGCACCATCTAGCAAATGGCCAAATCGAAACCCTACAATTCCATATCAAGGAAGCCAATAAAATGACTGCCAAACCTCTTTCTCAACTAAAACTAAAAAAAGGGGTTCTTATAGCAGCCATCATTCGAAAGGGCAAGACTATTTTCCCTACTGGGGAGGATATGTTGGAAGTTGGAGACAAGCTCCTAGTAACAACCTTGTTGCCAAACATCACCAAGATTTATGACTTGATCGCGAGGTAAGAAATGAATAAAAGTATGATTCGTTACCTCCTTTCAAAATTACTTTTGATTGAAGCTGTTCTTCTTTTGGTTCCTGTGTCTGTCGCTGTCTATTACCGTGAATCGAGCCAAGTCTTTACGGCCCTCTTTTCAACAATAGGGATTCTCGTATTACTAGGAGGTTCAGGAATTTTACAAAAGCCCAAAAATCAACGGATTTATGCCAAGGAGGGAGTCTTGATTGTTGCCCTCTGTTGGATCCTTTGGTCCTTCTTTGGCGGTCTCCCCTTTGTTTTTGCTAAGCAAATTCCCAGCGTTATCGATGCCTTTTTTGAAATCAGTTCTGGCTTTACAACTACTGGAGCAACTATTCTGAACGACGTTTCGGTTCTCAGCCGTTCCCTCCTCTTCTGGCGAAGTTTTACCCACTTGATTGGAGGGATGGGAGTGCTTGTTTTTGCACTTGCTATTATGGACAATGCCAAAAATAGTCACCTAGAAGTGATGAAGGCTGAGGTTCCTGGACCCGTCTTTGGTAAGGTTGTATCCAAGCTAAAAAACACCGCCCAGATTCTCTATCTCCTTTATCTAGCTCTCTTCTCCCTCTTTGTCATCATCTATTATCTGGCTGGCATGCCCCTATTTGATAGTTTTGTCATTGCCATGGGAACAGCAGGTACAGGAGGTTTTACAGTCTATAACGATGGAATCGCCCACTATGGTAGCTCACTGATTACCTATCTAGTTAGTATCGGAGTTTTGGTTTTTGGGGTAAATTTCAATCTCTACTACTACCTCATGCTCCGTCGCGTCAAAGCCTTCTTTGGAGATGAAGAACTTCGAGCTTACTTGGTCATTGTTCTGCTTTCTACAGGCTTGATTAGCCTTAATACCCTCTATCTCTATCCAGGATTTTCAAAGAGTTTTGAAATGGCCTTCTTCCAGGTTTCCAATATCATTACAACAACTGGTTTTGGTTACGGAGACATTACCAACTGGCCTCTCTTCTCCCAGTTTATCCTCCTCTTTCTCATGGGAATCGGTGGCTCTGCTGGTTCAACCGCAGGTGGACTCAAGGTTATTCGAGGCCTCATCCTTTCAAAAATTGCCAAAAACCAAATTTTGTCAATTCTATCGCCCCACCGTGTTTTGACCCTCCATGTTAATAAAACGGTGATTGACAAAGATACCCAGCATAAGATTCTCAAGTACTTTGTCATCTATTCTATGATTTTGCTATCCCTTATCTCTATTGTCAGCCTAGATAGCAATGATTTTCTAGTCGTTACCAGTGCTGTCTTTAGCTGTTTCAATAATATCGGACCTATTCTAGGAACCACTTCTAGTTTCTCAATCTTTAGTCCTATCTCAAAAATTCTCCTCTCCTTTGCAATGATTGCAGGGCGCTTGGAGATTTATCCAATCCTACTTCTCTTTATGAAGAGAACTTGGTCTAAGAGATAAAATACAACCA
>DXLD01000203.1:0-2331 GCA_019414935.1 Streptococcus sp. | reverse complement strand
TCAGGAGCGTGATAACAAAGTTACCAGCTACAAACATGAGTGTCAAAGCCTCAAAGGGTGACAAATCTGGTTACTCCTTTCTACTAAGATTTTACAGGTTCTGCACATAAGCATCACCATCCTTTCGATTTCGTAACCACCGTCTTCACTTCTCTGTTACACCATTGTACCATATAATTCCTCCGTTGAAATCCTCTTTTCAAATTAATAATCATTAAAACACATTCTCTAGCCTCCACCTGTCTTTTTTCAGCTTTACCTCCCTTATTTATAGGAAAATATGGTAAAATAGAACAGACTAAAAATCATCATTTCACGAAAGGATGCAAGATGAAAATTACGCAAGAAGAGGTAACACACGTTGCCAATCTTTCAAAATTAAGATTCTCTGAAGAAGAAACTGCTGCCTTTGCGACTACCTTGTCTAAGATTGTTGACATGGTTGAATTGCTTGGCGAAGTCGACACAACTGGTGTCGCACCTACTACAACCATGGCTGACCGTAAGACCGTACTCCGCCCTGATGTGGCCGAAGAAGGAACAGACCGCGATCGCTTGTTTAAAAATGTGCCTGAAAAAGATAACTACTATATCAAGGTGCCAGCTATTCTAGACGATGGAGGAGATGCCTAATGACTTTTAACAATAAAACCATTGAAGACTTACATAATCTCCTTGTCTCTAAGGAAATTTCAGCAACTGAACTAACTCAAGCTACGCTTGAAGATATCAAGTCTCGCGAGACAGCTATCAACGCTTTTGTTACCATCGCTGAAGAGCAGGCTCTTGCTCAAGCCAAAGCCATTGATGAAGCTGGAATTGACTCTGATAATGTCCTTTCAGGAATTCCACTTGCCGTTAAGGATAACATCTCTACTGACGGTATTCTCACAACTGCTGCCTCAAAAATGCTCTACAACTACGAACCTATCTTTGATGCGACAGCTGTATCAAATGCTAAATCAAAAGGCATGATTGTCGTCGGAAAAACCAACATGGACGAATTTGCCATGGGTGGTTCTGGTGAGACTTCTTACTATGGTGCCACTAAAAACGCTTGGGACCAGACCAAGGTTCCTGGTGGTTCGTCAAGTGGTTCTGCCGCAGCTGTAGCGTCAGGACAAATCCGCTTGTCACTTGGTTCTGATACTGGTGGTTCTATCCGCCAACCTGCTGCCTTCAACGGGATTGTTGGTCTCAAACCAACCTACGGAACGGTTTCTCGTTTCGGTCTCATTGCCTTTGGTAGTTCATTAGACCAGATTGGACCTTTTGCGCCAACTGTTAAGGAAAATGCCCTCTTGCTCAATGCTATTGCCAGCGAAGATGCCAAAGACTCTACTTCTGCTCCTGTCCGCATTGCCGACTTTACTTCAAAAATCGGCCAAGACATCAAGGGCATGAAAATTGCTTTGCCTAAGGAATATCTCGGTGAAGGAATTGACCCAGAGGTTAAGGAAACTATTCTAAATGCTGCCAAGCACTTTGAAAAACTTGGTGCTATTATCGAAGAAGTCAGCCTGCCTCACTCTAAATACGGAGTTGCCGTTTACTACATCATCGCTTCATCTGAAGCTTCATCAAACTTGCAACGTTTTGACGGTATCCGTTACGGTTACCGCGCAGAGGATGCGACCAACCTTGATGAAATCTATGTAAACAGCCGTAGCCAAGGTTTCGGTGAAGAAGTGAAACGCCGTATCATGCTTGGTACATTCAGTCTTTCATCAGGTTACTACGATGCCTACTACAAGAAAGCTGGTCAGGTCCGTACCCTCATCATCCAAGATTTCGAAAACGTCTTTGCGGATTACGACTTGATTTTGGGCCCAACTGCTCCTAGTGTTGCCTATGACTTGGACTCACTCAACCACGACCCAGTTGCCATGTACTTGGCTGACCTCTTGACCATTCCTGTCAACTTAGCTGGTCTCCCAGGAATTTCGATTCCTGCTGGTTTCTCTCAAGGTCTACCTGTTGGTCTGCAATTGATTGGTCCTAAGTATTCTGAGGAAACCATTTACCAAGCTGCTGCTGCTTTTGAAGCAACAACAGACTACCACAAACAACAACCCGTGATTTTTGGAGGTGACAACTAATGAACTTTGAAACAGTCATTGGACTTGAAGTCCACGTAGAGCTCAACACCAATTCAAAAATCTTCTCACCTACTTCTGCCCACTTTGGAAATGACCAAAACGCCAACACTAACGTGATTGACTGGTCTTTCCCAGGAGTTCTGCCAGTTCTCAATAAAGGTGTTGTTGATGCTGGTATTAAGGCAGCTCTTGCCCTCAACATGGACATCCACAAAAAGATGCACTTTGACCG
>DXLD01000202.1:0-2337 GCA_019414935.1 Streptococcus sp. | reverse complement strand
TATCTTCAAGAGCAAGCGCTGTTGTCAATTCTGCTTGGATGCCAGTCAAGAACTTGGCAACTGGTCCGTTTAATTCTCCATCAACAACCTTGACCCAAGCAAGACCTTTGGCACCATATTGTTTGGCTACTTCCGTCATCTTGTCAATGTCTTTACGTGAGTAGTTGTCCGCAGCTCCTTTGACCACAATGGCTTTTACAGCAGGTGCTTCTGAAAAGACTTTAAAGTCTATACCTTTGACTACTTCTGTCAGGTCCTGAAGCAACATGTCGAAACGGGTATCTGGCTTGTCAGAACCGTAAAGAGCCATAGCGTCATCGTATTTCATACGAGGGAATGGAAGTGTCACTTCGATGCCTTTAGTTTCCTTCATCACGCGCGCAATCAAACCTTCTGTGATATCTTGGATTTCTTGCTCAGTAAGGAAAGACGTTTCCAAGTCGACCTGAGTGAACTCAGGCTGGCGGTCACCACGCAAGTCCTCGTCACGGAAACATTTAACGATTTGGTAATAGCGGTCAAAACCAGCATTCATCAATAACTGCTTAGTGATTTGCGGACTTTGAGGAAGCGCGTAAAAATGCCCTTTATTAACACGAGATGGTACCAAATAGTCACGCGCCCCTTCAGGAGTTGACTTAGAAAGGAATGGTGTCTCCACGTCGATAAACTCCAACTCATCCAAGTAATTTCGGATTGAGTGGGTCACCTTAGCACGAAGTTTGAGATTTTCCAACATCTCTGGACGACGAAGGTCAAGGTAACGGTAACGCAAACGCGTATCGTCGTTGGCCTCAATCCCATCCTTAATCTCAAATGGGGTTGTTTTAGCTGTATTAAGCACTGTCAAAGCTGTCACGTTTAACTCAACTGCACCAGTTGGCAACTTATCATTGGCTTGCTCACGCGCAGCGACCTGACCAGTCACCTCGATAACAAATTCGCTACGAAGGCTTTCAGCTGTTGCCATGACCTCTGCAGAGACTTTTTCAGGGTTGATAACCAACTGCATGATTCCTTCACGGTCACGAAGGTCGATAAAGATCAAACCACCAAGGTCACGACGACGGCCAACCCATCCTTTCAAGGTTATTTCTTGTCCGATGTGTTCCTCACGAACACGACCAGCATACATACTACGTTTCATTGTTTCTCTCCTCTTTTATTCTGTTACTATTTTACCATAAAAGCGCAGGCTCTTCATGAAAATCATCAGAAAAGTTTACCAGTCTTTAAAAATCAGGTGAAGATTATAAAAATTAGAGTCCATACAAAAATCCGATGAAGTTCACCGGACTCTCTTATTTTGAATTGTTGCCTGCTTTACGCTTTTCAGCAATTTCAGCTGCCTTTCGAGGCAAGACAATCTCCGTTGTGTAAGCTGTCCCAAAGCGCAAGACTCCTGCAATAGGGGCAAAGACAACTGCTAGATAGTTGTAGAAGAAATCGCCCTTAAAAGCATAAGCTAGCGCTCCAATGATGAAAAATAGAACAACTGCCTGAATCACTGCTAATAAAATTACTCGTTTCATGTGACCTCCTGACTCTATTATAGCATGAGAATCATCAAAAAGCTGACTAAATTATTCAAAGCGTGGAGAGAAATACTGTAGACCAGACCTTTTCGGCTTATATAAGCCAAGCCCAAGCTAAAACCAAGACTAGCATAAACTAAAAATTGTTGCACATCTCCTGGGAAATGAATCAAGGCAAACAAGACACTTGATACCAGAAGAAAAATCAGAGTTTGTTTGCTATTGTCCTGCTTAGGAAAGAGGTAGCGTGCTAACATCCCTCTAAAGATAAGTTCTTCCGTCAAAGGAGCAAAAATAACGACCGCAAAGAATGAGAAAAGTGGTTGAGACAAGGTCAAGTCTGTCGCTATTTGCTGATTTACTGAAGGATCATTTGGCAAGAAAAACTGGACAACCAGAGATAAGAACCAAACCAAGGCAGGAAGCCAAATAAATCGGTTGAAGCCACTCTTCTCAATACGAACAGGACCTTTCTGATACCATTTGTAAATGCCGTACACATAAACTCCAGCCAAGGCCACATAGAGCAAGGTCACAGCATAGGGTGAAGCGCCTAAGGCAAGCGACGTAGTCGCGAGCCCCTGAATGAAGCCATAGATGAATAAAAAGGATAGAATGGCTAGAAGAAACCAGCCGAGGTTTTTAAGTAGTTTCATAAAGGTCTCCTATCTTGCTTTATAGCTGTTTTTCAATACAAAGAGGTTTGCTATTCCTAACACAAGTACCCAGGCAAGTAACATGCCGATATTAGAAAAGGATATTTCCCCACCTTTTTTATTTAAAAGATTTACAATTGGACCAA
>DXLD01000201.1:0-2355 GCA_019414935.1 Streptococcus sp. | reverse complement strand
TGCCTTGTGGAAGCAAAGGATTATCTACGTCAGCATCCTCAAGTAGATAGTGAAAAAATTGGACTCTATGGACGTTCTAAGGGAGCAGAGTTAGTTTTAGCTGAGGAGAGCATTTTTAATGACGTTCAATGTTTGGTACTAAATTCACCCTCTGATGTGGTGTATGAAGGGATAAAAGGGAAATGGAACTCTCATACTTCTTCTTGGACGTATTTGCAAAAAGAACTTCCTTATCAAAAGTTTCGACTTAGAGATTATCTGTTCAGCAAACTTTTAAAAAAATCCTTTCCTAAAGATTGCTCTGCTAGGATAGATATTGGTCAAATGTATTCACCAATCTTACTGCTCGGAAGTACTGTTGATGAAATATGGGATGCCTCGTCAGCAATTGATGATATTGTCTCACATTATAAAGGACACCAGATTACATTTAAAAAATATCATGAAACAGGTCACATGTTGACAGTGGCTTATCAACCCAATCATCGCTATCGAAAAGATTGGCGTTTACTGATGAAAGAGAGCAAGGATTCTTGGTTGGCTACGATTCATTTTTTTGATAGGCATTTGAAGAAGCAATAACATAAGATTATAAATATGCTATAATAGTCCCAACTAAGATAAAAACACAGTTCTGGTTGGTAAGTCCATACACGTAGACGAGCCTATCAGTAACCTAAGGATATGAATAGAAATGAAGAGTAGTCCATCAAGGCTACTCTTTTTCGTCAAAAGAACCATTAGAAAAATCGGAAAATCCAAACAATATTTAACTTTCTGAAATGTGGAGACAATTGCTCAAAAATGCTATAATAGTCAGCATAAACAAGCTATTAATAACAAAAAATAAGTACCTATTCGATTGGAGGAAATCCTTGTATAAAGATGATAGTTTAACCTTGCACACGGACTTGTATCAAATCAATATGATGCAGGTCTACTTCAACCAAGGTATTCACAATAAAAAGGCCGTTTTTGAAGTTTATTTCCGTCAACTTCCGTTTAAAAATGGCTTTGCTGTGTTCGCAGGTCTGGAGCGTATTGTCAACTATCTTGAAAATCTGACTTTTTCAGAAACTGATATTGCTTATCTGAAGGATTTAGGCTATCCGAAGGATTTTCTGGACTATCTGGCCAATCTAAAACTCGAGTTGACTATTAATTCAGCCCTTGAGGGTGATTTGGTATTTGCTAATGAACCGATTTTTCAAGTGGAAGGTCCCTTGGCTCAGTGTCAGTTAGTAGAGACTGCCCTACTGAATATCCTTAATTACCAGATTCTTATTGCGACTAAGGCAGCTCGTATTCGTTCTGTTATTGAGGATGCTCCTCTGTTGGAATTTGGGACACGTCGTGCCCAAGAGATGGATGCAGCAATATGGGGGACGCGTGCAGCCGTGATTGGTGGTGCTGACGCAACTTCAAATGTACGTGCAGGTAAGATTTTCGGTATTCCTGTTTCAGGTACTCATGCCCATGCCCTTGTTCAAGCTTATGGAAACGATTATGATGCCTTTAAAGCCTATGCATCTACTCATAAAGACTGCATATTTCTTGTGGATACCTATGATACCCTTAAGATTGGTGTTCCAAATGCTATCCGTGTGGCTAAAGAGCTAGGTGATAAGATCAACTTCTTGGGTGTTCGTCTTGATTCAGGTGACTTGGCTTATCTGTCTAAGCAGGTCCGTAAGCAACTAGATGCGGCTGGTTTCCCTGATGCCAAGATTTACGCTTCAAATGACCTTGATGAAAATACCATTCTTAACTTGAAAATGCAGAAGGCCAAGATTGATGTTTGGGGTGTTGGTACTAATCTTATCACAGCCTATGATCAACCAGCCTTGGGTGCGGTCTACAAAATTGTCTCAATCGAGAATGATCAGGGAGTCATGCAGGATACCATCAAGTTGTCCAACAACGCTGAGAAGGTTTCGACACCAGGTAAGAAGCAAGTGTGGCGTATTACGAGTCGTGCTAAGGGGAAATCAGAAGGTGACTATATCACCTTCGCTGACACGGATGTTAATGCTTTAGAAGAAATTAACATGTTCCACCCGACTTACACCTACATTAACAAGACTGTCCGCGATTTTGATGCGGTGCCACTTTTGGTCCCAATCTACGACAAGGGGCAACTAATCTATGATTTGCCAAGTCTTGATGAAATCAAGAACTATGCGACTAAGAAATTGGATGAGCTTTGGAATGAGTACAAGCGCGTTCTTAACCCCCAAGATTATCCAGTTGACTTGGCCAAAGATGTCTGGGATCACAAGATGACCTTGATTGATAATATGCGTAAGAAAGCCCATGACTTGTCAGAGTAAAAGGAGAAATTATGACTTTGCAAGA
>DXLD01000200.1:0-2373 GCA_019414935.1 Streptococcus sp. | reverse complement strand
TCAGAATCTTCGTGCCAAGGAAACTGGTGCCCATGAACTGAGAGAAGTGACTCGTCAGTTCAATGCCATGCTGGATCAGATTAATCAGTTGATGGCAGCTATTCGCAGGCAGGAAGAAGCAACCCGCCAGTATGAACTTCAAGCCTTGTCGAGTCAGATTAATCCGCATTTCCTCTATAATACCTTGGACACTATTATCTGGATGGCTGAATTTCAGGATAGTCAGCGTGTGGTGCAGGTGACCAAGTCCTTGGCTACCTACTTCCGCTTGGCGCTCAATCAAGGCAAGGACTTGATTTGCCTGTCTGACGAAATCAATCATGTCCGCCAGTATCTCTTTATCCAGAAACAACGTTATGGGGATAAGCTGGAATATGAGATTGAGGAAAATCCTGCCTTTGATAAGCTAGTCTTGCCCAAGTTGGTGCTACAACCCTTGGTAGAAAATGCCCTTTACCATGGCATTAAGGAAAAGGAAGGTCAGGGACATATTAAAGTTTCTGTTCAGAAACAGGATTCAGGATTGATCATCCGCATTGAGGATGATGGGGTTGGTTTCCAAGATGCTAGCGATAGTAGTCAAAGCCAACTCAAACGTGGGGGAGTTGGTCTTCAAAATGTTGATCAACGGCTCAAACTTCATTTTGGAGAAGATTACCAAATGAAGATTGATTCTATTCCCTCAAAAGGTACGACAGTTGAAATATACATAAATAGAATAGAAACTAGTTAACTCCCAGTCAATTCTGGGAGTTTTATGCGTAATTGGGCAAGCTTTCTAGGTTGTC
The DNA here is from genome assembly GCA_019414935.1 of Streptococcus sp. Classification (GTDB taxonomy): domain Bacteria; phylum Bacillota; class Bacilli; order Lactobacillales; family Streptococcaceae; genus Streptococcus. The sequence goes on along the minus strand of DXLD01000200.1, from coordinate 1,585 downwards.
TATCTTGCTAAAACGTAGAAAAAACGATATGATAGATAATGACAAAAGAGGTATCAAGTATGAAGGAAAAAGACATTCAAAGAGAAACAAGCCAGATTGTAAAAGATGTATTAGAAAAGGCCAATTTGAAGCAAGGATCTATCTTTGTTTTGGGCCTTTCTTCTAGTGAAGTGATAGGTGGTCAGATTGGCAAGGAATCCAGCCAAGAAATTGGCGAAATCATTGTGAAGACCATCCTAGATATCCTAGAAGAAAATGGAATTCATCTAGCCGTTCAAGGTTGTGAACATGTCAATCGGGCCCTCGTCGTTGAACGTCAGGTGGCAGAGCAGTTTGGTCTGGAAATCGTCAGTGTCCTTCCTACCCTTCATGCAGGAGGGTCAGGTCAGTTGGCAGCCTTCAAGTTTATGCAAGATCCAGTTGAGGTCGAATTTATCAAGGCTCATGCTGGATTGGATATCGGAGACACTGCAATTGGCATGCATGTCAAGCATGTTCAGGTTCCGATTCGCCCTCTTTTGAGAGAAATTGGGCATGCCCATGTAACGGCTCTTGCTAGCCGTCCAAAATTAATTGGAGGTGCGCGTGCGCATTATCCACAAGATTCTATCAGAAAGTCGTGAGAATGAAAAAAACAAAACAACAACTAGAAAAAATCACCAAATATTCGATTCGTAAGCTAACTGTTGGGGTAGGTCCTGTAGCCATTGGGGCCTTCCTTTTTGGTGCTGCTACCCTTTCAGTAGATAAGGTTCAAGCCAATGAAGTTGGCGGTGCTCATAGTGTTCATTACCGTTATTTGGCGGAGCAGGAATTGACCGAGTCTGAAAAAGCCCTGATTCACCATGAGGTTCCAACAGAATTTCAAGATGATGATATTCTTTATGTAGTTTATCGCAAGAAGGCAACTAACAGTCAACAACTTCCTTACACAGGAAGTAAAGAATTAGCCTTGGCAGGCCTTGGTTTGGCAACAGCTTCGCTAGCAGTCTTTTTGGTGTCTAAAAAAGGTCGCAAAGAGGTCCTAGGTGTTCTCTTGATTGGTTCTTTAGGAGCTAGCACTTTTGTACCTTATGGGACATTCGCATTTGAAAATAAAGAATTACTTTCTTATAACCAAACTATTTCAGCCTCTACACATGAAGGTTTGGCTGAAGGGATTATCCATATTGATGGCTATGAATACATTGGATACTTCAAGGAAGCAGAACTCCATCCATCAAGACCAGCTTCAGTGGAACAGTCTCAGTTGCCAGTAGAAAAGCAAAGTGCAAATGAAATCGAGAAGACAGAAGTAGTTCAAGAAACACCGACTGTTGCGCCAGAAACTGTCGTTGAAAAACCTGTGACAGCTCCTGCTATTGAAGAAAAAACAGTTTCTGAGAAGCCTCAAACTAGACAGGAAGAGAGCTTGGTAGAGATTCCGTTTGAAACAGTCACAAGCCCAGATGCGAATCTAGCAGAAGGACAGACTCGTATCGTCACATCCGGAGTAAATGGTCAGCGCCGAATTGTAACCAAAGTTTCGATGGTCAATGGTCAAGAAGTTAGAGAAGTCATTGAAGACCAAGTGGTTCAAAATCCT
>DXLD01000020.1:0-15342 GCA_019414935.1 Streptococcus sp. | reverse complement strand
CTCGTAGCGACTAAGGATTTGACAGTGAACTTGAATGGACATCAGTCTCTGATTCCGATGCAGTCAGGTTTCGTCCCATCTTCTAATGGTTCAGCTATGCCGGCTCCAATGATGAATAGTCATCAAGATGCGTCTAAGATGAACGCTCAAATGCCTAGTGTCAATCAAGATGAGATGAAATCTAAAATGCCAGCTGCTAGTCAGGATAAGATGATGCCTAACAAAGAGCAGGACAAAACCATGAATGCTAGTCAGCCTATGGCAACACCAGGCATGAAACAAGATCAAGCTCCAGCAACCTCAAGCAAAATGTCTGATGAAGGCAAGATGGCATCTACTAACAAGGTGTCAACTCCAATGACGGCTGATCAAATGAAAGACCAAAAAGACATGCTTCCATATACTGGTGAAGCCCAAACATCAATGGCTACTCTTGGATTCTTTGGATTAGCTTTGGCCGGACTGCTAGGTGGCCTCGGATTGAAAGCTAAAAAAGAGGAAAATGACTAGTCTAGTTATAGACTTTCTATCTAGGATTTGAAAAATCCAGATATCGTTTAGAATGTTCGTAAAGAGATAAAAATAGTGTTATACTATTGTGGTATAGCACTGTTTTTTCAAAGGAGAGACAGATGGGAAAGACAATTTTACTCGTTGACGACGAGGTAGAAATCACAGATATTCATCAACGTTATCTGGTTCAGGCAGGATATCAGGTTTTGGTGGCCCATGATGGAGTAGAGGCCTTAGAAATCTTCAAGCGAAAACCAATTGATTTGATTATTACAGATATCATGATGCCTCGGATGGATGGTTATGACTTGATTAGCGAAGTTCAGTATCAATCTCCAGATCAGCCTTTTCTCTTTATCACGGCTAAGACTAGCGAGCAGGACAAGATTTATGGCCTGAGCTTAGGGGCAGATGACTTTATTGCCAAGCCATTTAGCCCTCGTGAGCTGGTTTTGCGTGTCCACAATATCTTGCGTCGCCTTCATCGTGGAGGTGAGACAGAGGTTGTCAGTCTCGGGGATTTACGGATGAATCATGGTAGCCATGAGGTCCAAGTTGGAGATGTGGCGCTTGATTTGACCGTCAAATCCTTCGAACTTCTATGGCTTTTAGCCAGCAATCCAGAGCGGGTTTTCTCTAAGACAGACCTCTATGAAAAGGTCTGGCAAGAAGACTATGTGGATGACACCAATACCTTGAATGTTCATATTCATGCTCTTCGACAGGAGTTGGCTAAACATGCTAGTTCAGAAACACCCACCATCAAAACCGTCTGGGGCTTGGGCTACAAAATTGAGAAAGCACGAGGTAGTTAATGAAATTAAAAAGTTATATTTTAGTGGGGTATGTCATTTCAACACTCCTAACGATTATCGTGGTTTTTTGGGCTATCCAGCGAATGCTAATTGAAGAAAGAGAAATTTATTTCCTAGTGGGTATGACTCTAGTGGCTAGTTTTATCGGTGCTGGGATTAGTCTCTTTCTCCTATCGCCGGTCTTTACTTCATTGGGCAAACTCAAGGAACATGCCAAGAGAGTAGCGGACAAGGATTTCCCTGCAAATCTGGAGGTTCAAGGCCCTGTAGAATTTCAACAATTAGGACAAGCTTTCAATGAAATGTCCCATGATTTGCAGGCCACCTTTGATTCCTTGGAAGAAAGCGAACGTGAAAAGGGCTTGATGATTGCTCAACTTTCGCATGATATCAAGACCCCCATCACTTCGATCCAAGCGACGGTAGAAGGGATTTTGGATGGGGTTATCAAGGAAGGAGAACAGGACCATTATCTAGCAACCATTGGGCGTCAGACGGAAAGACTCAATAAACTGGTTGAGGAGTTGAATTTTTTGACCCTAAACACAGCTAGAAATCAGGTCGAAACGACCAGCAAGGACAGCATTTTTCTGGACCAGCTCTTGATTGAGTGCATGAGTGAATTTCAATTTTTGATTGAGCAGGAGGAGCGAGATGTCCACTTGCAGGTAATCCCAGAGTCTGCTCGGATTGAAGGAGATTATGCCAAACTTTCTCGTATATTGGTGAATCTGGTCAATAACGCTTTTAAATACTCTGCTCCAGGGACTAAGTTGGAAGTGGTGGCTAAGCTGGAAAAGAACCAGCTTTCAATCAGTGTGACCGATGAGGGGCAGGGGATTGCCTCAGAGGATTTGGAGAATATTTTCAAACGCCTTTATCGTGTAGAAACTTCGCGTAACATGAAAACAGGTGGTCATGGCTTAGGACTTGCGATTGCGCGTGAATTGGCCCATCAATTGGGTGGAGAAATCACAGTCAGCAGCCAGTACGGTCTAGGAAGCACCTTTACCCTCGTTCTAAACCTTTCTGGCAATGAAAATAAAGCTTAAAACCCCTTTACAAATCCAGCCATTCATGGTAGAATGGATTTTGTGCGAAATATCAGCAGGAAAGCATGAAGCTCGTCAACAGGTGTCTTATGATAAGTAACCTTGGCTGTTTAGGCGAAGGGCATCTGCACGAATCAGGGCTTTCTAAGTGACTATTTCCACCGAAATATTATTTATATCAGGAGGACATTCACATGTCACGTTATACAGGACCATCTTGGAAACAAGCTCGTCGCCTTGGCCTTTCACTTACAGGTACAGGTAAAGAATTGGCACGTCGTAACTACGTACCAGGACAACACGGACCAAACAACCGTTCTAAATTGTCAGAATACGGTTTGCAATTGGCTGAAAAACAAAAACTTCGTTTCACTTACGGTGTAGGTGAAAAACAATTCCGTAACTTGTTCGTACAAGCTACAAAAATCAAAGGCGGAATCCTAGGTTTCAACTTCATGCTTCTTTTGGAACGTCGTTTGGATAACGTTGTTTACCGTCTTGGTCTTGCGACTACTCGTCGTCAAGCTCGTCAATTCGTAAACCACGGTCACATCCTTGTTGACGGAAAACGCGTTGATATCCCATCATACCGTGTAACTCCAGGTCAAGTGATCTCAGTTCGTGAAAAATCATTGAAAGTTCCAGCAATCCTTGAAGCAGTAGAAGCTACTCTTGGACGTCCAGCATTCGTATCATTCGACGCTGAAAAATTGGAAGGTTCATTGACTCGCTTGCCAGAACGCGACGAAATCAACCCAGAAATCAACGAAGCACTTGTCGTTGAATTCTACAACAAAATGCTTTAAGATAAGACTTTATATTGTAAGAAGCCTACAACAGTGGGCTTTTTGCTTTGTCTTAAAACGTTGATTTCTGGGTTTGTATGGAGATTTGCTAGTAAGATTATTTGCGCATCTAAGTCTATCTATGCCAAGAATTAAGCGATGCTGATGATATAAATCTGGTGTGATATAATATTTTGGCCCCCTCACTTTAAGGAAGGGAGGTGTTATATATGCTAGAATTATTTTCCCTTTTTCTAGCTCCGTTACTTGTTAACGTACTATCTGAGCTTTTCAAGCTATGGATAAAGAGACGTAGGAAGTAGCATTTAACCCTTTTAGAGGGTAGCAAAAAACCCCATCGGTGGCACGGTGGGGCTTTTTAGTTATATATGCTAGAAGCATTATTTTCCCTTTATGCTCTCATTCTAACACAATCCTTTCGATATTTCAAGCTTTTGTTTTGATATTCCTCAGAGTGTGTTTGTGTCTTGAATACGTTCCACTGAAATTAGCACACGCGCTACCAAGTTCCATTCCACCGCAAAGAAATCAACTCTTTTCTAGGGGATTTCCGCCCTCATTTTGCTCTTTTGTGCTAAAATAGACTTATAAATTGAAAATAAGGAATGTTTATGAAATCGGGTAATGGTTTTTGGAAAGGCTGTCTCTATTTTTGGGGCTTCTTGTTCTTACTGGGCCTCTTGGTTCAATATGCTCTTCCGCTTGCGGCTTGTGTCCTACTGGGTTATGGCGGTTACCGTCTCTACAAACGTTGGCGCTATCCTCTTTTGCAAGATGCCTCTCTAGACGATCGGATTGAGCTTTTAAAAGCTCGGATTCGTCAGGCGGACAAAGATATTCAGCAATTAGAGGGAATTTTAGTAGAAAAAGGTTCAGATTCCTATAAGAGTTTGGCTAATCAAGTATTAATCGAACTGAGGGAAATCCATCAGGAGGCGGATCGTCTAAAGTCCTATATCGATGCTGATGTCTACAACCGTATTGACAAAAAGGTTCGTACAGTAAGGGCAAACATCGATGTTCAGCTAGAACGTTTGGATAGGGAAAGTCAGGTAGATCTTGAGAATGCGGAGCCAGAGGAATTAGCTCCAGAATTGTCCCAGACCTTGGCCAATATTGCCATTGACCATCAGGCTATTTTAGACAAGATTGCTACCTCTGCTGAGGGGGATAAGGAAGAATTGACTGCCATTCATAGTTTGAAGATGGAGAAATTCCAAACGATTTTAGAAGGCTATTTAAAGATTAAGGCTAACCCTAAAAACTATAATCGGGCAGAAGAACGTTTGCAGCAAGCTAAAGCAGCCATCGAACAATTTGACCTTGAGCTGGACCAGGTGTTGAGAGAACTCAATGAAACAGATATGCGTGATTTTGATATCAGTCTGCGTATCCTAGAAAAAGATCGTAAAGAATAGGTTAGAAACAAAGGAGTAACCATGACAGAATTTAATTTTGATATTGACCAGATTGCCAATAATACGGTAGCTAAGGTGGATAAAACAACCCAAATCATCGAGACAAATACTGGCTCAGACAAGACCTTGACCTTCCTTGAAAAGTTGAGCCCTGAGCAGCAAGAAGGAATCAAGGCGCACGTGCCCCAGTTAGTAGACCAGTTTGTCACAAATCAAAATGCTCTTTTGGATTTTGGACAATCTGCTGTCGAAGGTGTGAACAATACAGTCAATCGTATCTTATCAGAACAAAAGAAACTGCAGATTCCCCAAGTGGATGATCTACTCAAAAATACCAACCGTGAGTTGCAAGGCTTTGTAGTCAAATACAAGAACGCTGAAATTGCTGAGCTAGAAGAGAAACCAAACTTTTTGCAACGATTGTTTAACAAGAGCAAGAATACGCTACAGGAATTTTACTTTGACTCAAAAACAGTGGAGCAAAAGCTCGATGGTATGGCTGCCGCAGTGGTCAAGCAAGAAGATGTGCTAGCTCGAAATATCGTCTCTGCTGAGATGTTGATTGAGGACAATACCAAATCTATTGAAAATCTAGTGGGAGTGATTTCCTTTATCGAAGCCAGCCAGACAGAAGCTGGCAATCGCGCTGCAGAACTGAAAGCTCAAGTTGACCAACTCGATACAAGTACGGTAGAATACCAGACTAAATCACAAGAATTGGCCCGCATGGCTGAAGTGGTCAATACCCTCGAACAACAGCACACCGAGTATGTCAGCCGTCTCTATGTGGCCTGGGCAACAACACCTCAGATGCGCAATCTTGTGAAGGTTTCCTCAGATATGCGCCAAAAATTGGGCATGCTTCGTCGCAATACCATCCCGACAATGAAGCTTTCTATTGCCCAACTTGGTATTTTGCAACAATCCATGAAATCAGGTGTCGTGGCGGATGCCATTGTCAATGCCAATAATGCTGCATTACAGATGCTGGCTGAAACCAGCAAGGAAGTGATTCCGCAGATGGAACGAATTGCCCAAAGTCCGACAGTCGCTGTCGAATCGGTTACTAAGCTGGCTGAAAGTTTGGTCGCTCAAAACCAAGGTATCGTCGCTGCTATTGAATTAGGTCGTCAGAAGCGTGCTCAACTAGAAACAACCATCGTCAAGTCCGCAGAAATGATCAACGATTCTGTCAAACTACGCGATGAGAAAATCGTCCAAGCCCTTCTAGAACAAGGCAAGGCCGCCCAGAAAGAAGTACAAGAATAACACACAAGTCTCCTGTAATGTAGATTTGCAGGGGATTTTGTTTGTTTTAGTAGAAGTTTGAGGGTCAGGGAATTATTAATAGATTCAGAGAGAATACCCTAGAAAACCTTTTCACTACTAGTCTTTTATGATACAATGGAAGGAAGTAAAGGCGCTGTTTTTTCGATGTCGCAACGCCTTGGATGAATGAAAAGGAAGAGTCCCTATGGTTAAGCAAACAAGTCCCATGCAGAGAGTTGCATTCGAGTTCTCGTACCCAGTTTCAAAACCTGCCAATTTCCTTGGTGGGCTTTTTGCGTTGTAGAAAAGAGTTATGGACATGATTTACACCTTATCAAAAGAATTAGAACAAGAGCTCATCGTTTCAGCACCTGAGTTACAGCCTAGTTATGCTGCCATCGTAGAATACCTAGAAGCTATCAACCAGAAAGAAGCATCTGGAAGCAATTCTCAGGAACTCCAGAACCAGCTTGCTATTCAGCTGGGACGTTTAGAAGATTTGGTGCAGGGCTATATCCAAATAAAGAAGAATCCACATCACTACCTAGATGCAGATAAAGAATTGACGGAAGGCTATCAAGCCATAAAAGGGACGGAGCAAGATCTTCTCAAAAAATTGCAACATCTCAATCAAGCAGCCTTGCGGGATTTCCATATCAGCCAGAGACTCTCTCCTAAAGACGAGACTGCTATCCCTGTGGCAGGAAAAGCCAAAACCAAACAGGAATTGGCTATCGAGCGAGATTTGATCAACCAGTTGACAAAGGGAGAAAGTCAATGGGTGTATCGACCTGAGTTAAATACAGAAGACCTCCTATGGGGAAACTTTTTTGCCAAGCTGGAAGCCAATAATGTCCGCATTTTGCAAGACTATCCCCTTACAAATTCAGAGAAAAATCAAATCAAAAACCAGCTCAATTTCGTCAACTTCTATGAAGCAGCCAAGTGGATAGCAGGGGAAAATGGCATTGCCAAGGTGCAGGTTCAACGCGAAGACGCCAGTCTAGGAACCATTCGCTTGGAAGTCTTGTGGAGAAACAATGTCGCTGGTGGCAAATCCAGCTATGAGGTTGTCAACCAAGTCATCACAGGCGGAGAAGGGATTCGCCAGCGCCGTGGGGATGTGACCTTGTTAATCAATGGTCTGCCTATGATTCAGATTGAACTGAAAAGCCGTTCTCATCCTTACATGGATGCCTTCCGTCAGATTAAAAAATACGACCAAGAAGGACAGTTCAGAGGCATTTTTTCAAGTCTTCAGATGTTTGTCGTCTCTAATGTCACAGACACTCGCTACATCGCAGCTGCCAAAGCCAATAAGCTAAATGAACGCTTCTTGACCAAGTGGGTGGATAGTGAAAATAGACCTCAACCTCAACTATTTGACTTTGCAGAGTCTGTCTTGTCGATACCGAGAGCTCATGAGATGGTCATGCAGTATTCTGTTATCGATGATGACAAGAAGGCCTTGATTTTATTGCGTCCCTATCAGGTACATGCCATTGAGGCTATCCGTGAAGCCAGTCGCAAGCGCCAGTCGGGCTATATTTGGCATACGACTGGTTCAGGAAAGACCCTGACCTCTTATAAAGTTTCGCGCAATCTGCTCCAGATACCATCCATTGAGAAGACAATCTTTGTGATTGATAGGACAGACCTTGACCAGCAGACGACCAGTTCGTTTCAATCTTACGCAGAGAACGATATGATTGATATCGACGAGACTGATGATACACAGGAATTGGTTAAAAATCTGGCTTCTGATGACCGTCGTGTCGTTGTCACGACCATCCAGAAAATCAATGCTATGATTCGTCAGTTTGATGAAGGGCGTCACCAAAAGGTCTACAATCGTATCAAACAACTCAAACTAGCCTTTGTTGTCGATGAATGCCATCGCGCAGTGACTCCTGAACGCCAGCGCCACCTAGAGCACTTCTTTACAAATTCTCTCTGGTATGGGTTTACAGGGACTCCTATCTTTACAGAAAATAAACGTGAACAAAAAGGAGACCTTGCTCAGACGACCGAAGAGCAGTACGGTGACTGCCTCCACCAATATACCGTCAAAGAAGCCATCCATGACAAGGCGGTTCTTGGCTTTAATGTGGAGTATCAGACAACCATGCCTGGTTGGGCAGAAGATGAGATTGACGAGGAGCGTTATGATGACGAAGGCCATATGCTTGCCGTTTTAGATGCCATTCTCAATCGCTCAAGACGCAAACTCGGCTTCCAAAATGGGGTAGGAAAAACCTATGAAGCCATTTTGACCGTCAAAAGCATCGCCCGTGCACAGGCCTATTATAACCTGATTAAGCAAGTCAAAAATGGAGAAAAGTCTCTAAGCATCTCGGAAAATGTTAAAAAGGTCTTACCAGACTTTCCTAAGGTTGCTATTACCTATTCTGTGACAGAGAATGAAGCAGACTCCTATGTCAACCAAGCCTACATGGAGGAGAGTTTAGAAGACTACAATACCATGTTTGGTACCCACTTTAGCCTAGCAACCATTGCTTCCTACAACAGTGACCTCAACGATCGTCTGGCCCGTAAGAAAGAACGCTTTGCCTTCCGTGAAGAGCAGTTGGATCTGGTTATCGTGGTGGACCGTTTGTTGACAGGCTTTGATGCCCCTTGCCTATCGACCCTGTTCATGGATCGTCAGCCCATGAAGCCCCAGCATATCATTCAGGCCTTTTCACGAACCAATCGCCTCTTTGATGAAGGCAAGAAATTCGGTCAAATCGTTACCTTCCAAACGCCTGACCGTTTTAAAGAAAAAGTGGATGAAGCTCTGAGCCTTTACTCAAATGGTGGCGAAACCAGTGTCTTAGCCCCAGAATGGCAGGAGGAGAAGGCCAAGTTTCTGGAGAAGGTTCATCAACTACTAGCCATCGCTCCAAGTCCAGAGCAGGTGCCTGATTTGGATACAGCGACAGATGCAGAATTAAAACGCTTTGCCAAGGCTTTCCAAGAATTTGACAAGCTCCTATCCTCTATACAGGTCTATTCGGACTATGATGAGAAAGTCATTCTCAGAGAGATTGGCCTCAGCCTGGAAGACATCGAGAACTTTGCCGGCCAATATCAAAATGTCATCGAAGAACTCCGCAGACGTAGAAAAGAAGACCAAGAAGATGAAGGCGTTCTGCTGGATATCGAGTATGAGCTCGAATCCATCCGCACCGATGAGATAAACTATCACTATATCCTCTCACTTATCCAAGCCTTGATTGAAAATCGGGAAAACCTTATCGGTAAAAAGGAAAAGAATCTGGTAGATAACTATATCGAAGATTTGAACAAATCCAATCCCAAGTTATCTAGCCTCATCTCCAAACTCTGGCAGAATGTCCAAGCAGATGCCAAGAGCTATCAGGGTCAGTCTATCATCCATAAATTGGATGAGATGATTGAATTAACAACCCAGAACAAGATTCGTGAAACGGCAGATTATTGGCAGATAGGAGAGGATGAACTCCAGTTCGTAGTGGACAACTATCGCATTGGACGAGACAAGCAAAATGGCGAAAAAGCCATCACAGAATCTCAGGACTATCTGGCCTATAAGGAGGCCCACGGAGACAAGGCACTGCCAAAACTCAAATACAAAAAAGCCCTCAAAGAGGACTATATGCGCATGATTTCAGAGGATATCTTACCGCTAAGGGGGAGATAGGCTTAAAAATGGTCAGAAAGATAATGTTGGGAAGGTTTTCGACCAATTAGGGTCAAAATTCCCCTTTCTTCAAGATGCAAGAAAGCATCCTTGACCTTTTTCTTAGAGTAATGATGATTAGCCAGTTGGATGATGCTTCTATCTTCTATACCATCTCTCTTATCATCGACAAAGAGCTTGGACTGAGCGAGTAGAAACAAGATGTATTTCTCGACTTCCTTCAGCCCTTCTGTTTGCTCTATCTTAACTTTATAGCGATGAAGTTGTTCCTGCTTTTCAAGGAGGGTTTGGATAATATTTTCCTGCCCTTCCTTGATAAACGTCAACAAGGTTTCAACGAAGAAAGTAGCATCGGCACGGTTGAGATGGTCGCCAGTATTCCTAAAAGCCTTGTAATAGTCTTGCTTATGGTGATTGATTTGTTGGGACAAAACTAACCCTGAAAATTTATCGAGTTTTCTAGACAAGTACTTGGCAAGGATATAGCGTCCTGTCCGACCGTTACCGTCATAGAATGGATGAATATTTTCAAAAAAATAGTGTCCAGCACAAGCCTTGATAAGGTTTGGGATAGAATGGTCGTTGATAAAACGAATCCACTCTGTCAGCATGACCTGAATCTGTTCCTCCTTTTGAGGTGGGATATAGACGACTTTGCCAGTCTTATCGTCTTGAATAAAGACCGATTTCTGCCTAAAAAACTCTCCATCAAGTTGATCCTCTGGCGAGATTTCTCCTTGTGTTAATTGGTCATAAATCCTTCTGATATCCTCAAGAGCTTGGATTTGTAGAAATTCATCCTTAAGGATTTGTTGATACATTCGCAAGGTGGAAAGATGTTTGATTTGTTCGGTCTTATAGGGGTCTTCCTCTAGTAGTTTCTCCACATCGACCAACTCTTTACGAGTTGTATGGATACCTTCGATTTCATTTGTGGAAATAATCGATTGGTAGAGTTGTTCTTTATAAAACTGATCGTGGGCAATCTTAGGGAGGGTATCAGCTATTTCGCTAATTCGTTGAGACTGCTGTGAGATAGTCTCCATCAGTTGAGAAATCCCTAGATGCAGGGTAACAAATAGAGGGTATTGACTTGTTTTAACAGTATCGCGTTGCATTAAATGAGGATAAAGAGATGTCCTAATGGAGCTGTATCCCTGTAAGCGTAGTTGATACTCTTCCTCATATTGGTCACGATGACTGTAGTAGATTTTTCTAAGTTCTCTATAGTTCATATGTAGTCATCCTCGCATTTCAACGTTTTTTAACATTATATCACAAAATCAGCCTATCTATTGTTTAAAAACAGGCAAAATTGAAGAATAGAATAGCATAATTGCCTATATAAAGTGCAAAAATAGTAAAAATTGAATAATAGAAATAAAATTTGTATATCCTAAAGTGCAAAAATGACAAAAATTGAACAATAGAAATGGCATATAGATGTCCTAAAGTTCAAAATTGGCCGAAATTGAAGAATAGAAATCAAAAAGAGAAAATCTAAAGTGTAGAAATAAGAAAATGGAGTAATAGAAAGGGGGAGAGAGTGGAGAAATTATTTATTATTGGAAATGGTTTTGATATAGCACATGATTTGAAGACGAATTACTTATATTTCAAAAAGTTTGTTTATCAACAGGCTTATGGGAAAGATGATTTGTTAGAGTCGTTGCAAAATTTTGATTCTATCAAATATTTTCTAAAAGATAGTGATAACAGAATATATAAGAGTGAAATATATGCTGAAGAAGTGATGGAAATATTGAATGGTACTGATAGTCAGGAAAAGTTGAAGTTACTTTATCAAATTCTTTTACATATTACAGATACAGAAAGGTTCTGGGGGGATTTTGAAGAAAAACTAGTCTGCTTCCCTTTTATGAACGCTAGCACTCCTTACCATGTAACGAACGGTAGCAAAGAGGATACTGAATCTAGAAAAGAACGTGCTAAAAAGGTAGCGGATAAACTCAGTCAATATGTCCATCATCGATTGAACAAGTTATTTAAACAATGGATTAAAGAAACCTATGAACAATGGGAAAGTCAATTGAGCATGAGAAAATTTACCTCTCATTTCCCGATTGCAAAAGAAATGATTTTAACTAATAGAGATGCAAGATTTTTAAATTTCAATTATACTCGTACTCTAGAGGATTTTTATGGCATTCCATCTTCTAACATCATTCACATTCATGGTGATTTAAATGATGGAGTTCTCATATTTGGTCATGGAGAAGATTCGATAGTCATACCAGAAGGAGCGGACGTTTTATCTCAGGCTATGTACAGATTGTCTGCTGCTAATAGAAAACCAGTCCGTCAGCAACTTAGAAAACACGAATACTTTTTCAAAAGTTTAAGCTCTATCAAAGAAATCTATTTCATTGGTTTTGGTATTCGGGATGAGAATGGAGTAGACGCTCCGTATTTCAAAGAAATTTTTAAACAGGCACCGGATGTGAGCGTTTATGTAGACCAGTTTGATAAGGATAACGAATATACTATTAAGAAAATACTTAAGGCATGGGGTGCTCATAAAGCTTATCAATTGCAATTTATAGATACAAATAAAGATGAAATAGTTGGAGGAGATATATGACAAAACAACCAAGTTATCGCTTTGCGGGCTATACTGAACCTTGGGAGCAGAAAAAGTTGGGAGAAGTTGCAGAAGTCAACCCTAAATCAGTAGTTCCTGATGAGTTTAAATATGTTGATTTGGGAGCAGTGGTAGGGACAGAGATGGTTTCGTATAGAAATGAAACTATTTCTACATCGCCATCTAGAGCACAACGATTGGCCGTTAAAGGAGATGTGTTTTACCAAACGGTGAGACCCTATCAGAAAAATAACTATTTATTTAAAAAAGATGATAATGATTATGTGTTTTCTACGGGTTATGCACAATTAAGACCCAATGGTGATGGATGTTTCTTATTGTCTTATTTGCAGACTAATAAATTTGTAAATGTTGTCTTAGATAATTGTACAGGAACAAGTTATCCAGCAATAAACTCAAAAGATTTATCTGATATTTTCATTTCAATCCCCTCCCTCCCCGAGCAAACTGCCATTGGTTCTTTCTTCCAAGATATTGACCAGCTTATTAGCCTTCAACAGGGTAAGTTAGAGGTGCTCAAAGAGCAGAAGAGAACCTACCTCAAGCTCCTCTTCCCAGCCAAAGGACAAACCAAGCCAGCCCTTCGCTTCGCAGGATTTGAAGATGAGTGGACTAGTGTTTTGCTAGGAGATATATCGGAATTATATCAACCGAAAACAATATCTAGTGAAGATTTACTGACAGAAGGATTTCCAGTATTTGGTGCGAATGGTTATATTGGATATTATAGGGATTACAATCATAAAGAAAATCAAGTTACTATCTCTGCAAGGGGAGAGGGAACAGGTACACCAAGCTTTGTTGAAGGACCTGTTTGGATTACAGGTAATTCTATGGTTGTTAATGTTGAGAAGCAAGATAATATTACTAAGCCATTTTTGTATGCTTTTTGCCTATCGTTTGATTTTAAACCTTTTGTTACAGGTGGGGCACAGCCTCAATTAACAAGGGAAGTTTTAAAAAAAGTAAAGATTATGTTACCTTCTCTCCCTGAACAAGAATCCATCGGTTCTTTCTTCCAAGACCTAGACAAGGCCATTGCCAAGCAAGAGGAAAGAGTCAACCAGCTCAAAGAAAGCAAACAAACCCTACTCAGAAAAATGTTTATCTAAGATACCCAGCTTTTAGGTCGTGTTCAATTCATAAGATACCAAGACCATAAAAAGCTACACTAAACGAATGAAAGTAGAAATTGATAGGAGACCCTATGTCACAAACAGATTTATCAAGACAACTCTACCAATCCCTCTGGAATGCGGCAGATATCCTGCGTGGCCAGATGGAAGCCAATGAATACAAGTCCTACCTCTTGGGCTTGATTTTCTACAAGTACCTATCCGACAACATCCTCCAAGCCGTCTGTGATAACTTGGACGAGACCTTTGAGTCCTTCCAGCAAGCGCAGCTTCTCTATGAGGAAAACTTTGCGGATGCAGATGTCCGTGAAGACCTTATCGAGGTCTTAAATGACGAGCTAGGCTATGTGATTGAGCCTTCTCTAACCTTTACCAAGTTGGTTCAGTCTATCCATGAAGGAACCTTCCAGCTAGAATCCCTAGCCCAAAGTTTCCGTGATATCGAGCAGGCCAATGAAAAATTTGAAAATCTCTTCGAAGATATCGACCTCTATGCGAAAAAGCTAGGCAACACCCCACAAAAGCAAAACAAGACCATCTCTGAGGTTATGAAACAGCTCAACGACCTCAATGTATCTGGTCATGCTGGTGATATCTTGGGTGATGCTTATGAGTACCTGATTGGCCAGTTTGCCAGTGATTCTGGAAAAAAGGCTGGAGAGTTCTATACACCTCAAGCAGTCTCTCACCTCATGACTCAGATTGTCTTTGCAGGGCGTGAGCATCAAAAGGGGATGTCAGTTTACGACCCGACCATGGGTTCTGGTTCCCTCTTGCTCAATGCCAAGCGCTATAGTAAGGAAGCTTCGACGATTTCTTACTACGGTCAAGAGTTGATTACTTCGACTTTCAACCTTGCTCGCATGAATATGATGCTTCACGGAGTTGCGATTGAGAACTATCACCTCAGCAACCACGACACACTAGACGAAGATTGGCCGACTACGGAGCCAACGGATTTCGATGGGGTTTTGATGAACCCACCCTATTCACTGAAGTGGTCAGCAGATAGTGGCTTCCTGCAAGATCCTCGCTTTTCAAGCTATGGAGTTCTTGCACCTAAGTCCAAAGCAGATTTTGCCTTCCTCCTTCACGGTTTTTACCACCTCAAGCATAATGGTGTCATGGCTATCGTTCTTCCTCACGGAGTCCTTTTCCGAGGAGCAGCCGAGCAGAAGATTCGCCAGCACCTGCTAGAAGAAGGCGCTATTGATACAGTTATCGGCTTGCCAGCAAATATCTTCTACAACACCTCTATCCCGACAACTATTATCATCCTTAAAAAGAATCGTACCAACAAGGATGTCTTCTTTATCGATGCCTCAAAAGAGTTTGAAAAAGGGAAAAATCAAAACAATATGACCGAAGACCATATTGCCAAGATTTTGGAGACCTATCAAAAACGCGAGAATGTCGAGAAGTTTGCCCATCTAGCCAGCTTTGAAGAGATTGTCGAAAATGACTACAACCTCAACATTCCACGCTATGTCGATACCTTTGAGGAAGAACCCGTTGTTCCCCTAGCCGACCTCGCAGACCAGCTCGCAGAGATTGATAAAGAGATTGGAGAGGTAGAAGCCAGACTCGCCCACATGCGCAGCCAACTAGTAGGCACAACACCAGAAGCCCAAGCAGAATTAACCGCCTATCTCGAAAAATTGAAAGAGATTTAGGGAGTTGCGAGAATACTCTGCTAAAAAGTTAGAAAAATAAAAATGACAGTAGAAAATCTATTGTCATTTTGGTTATTTATTGCTTAAGTAGAAATCGAATTAAAACTATGCTAAAAGAATTGAGTCCTGCACAACACAGAATTTAATCCTTAACATAAAGATAATAACTAACTTTTTGAGAAGTGATGTTATTTTACTAAAACAAAATAAGTAAAGTGTGTATTATTTTCGTGAAGTAAAATGAGGATGAACTTCAATATAAAATTATTGATGAAAAATTACTATTATTACTAGATAGAATTGATAGTGAACACCCGAAGTAAAAGAGTGTTGTACTATAATTGGAATTTAAAAG
>DXLD01000002.1:0-28631 GCA_019414935.1 Streptococcus sp. | reverse complement strand
GAAATTATAGAGGAACTGAGATGAAAATTGCTTATCTAGGTCCCAAGGGATCATTTTCACACCACGTTGTGCAGACAGCTTTTCCTCAGGAGGAATTGCAGGCCTTTGCCAACATTACAGATGTTATCAAGGCTTATGAACAAGGCTTGGTGGACTATTCTGTGGTGCCAGTTGAAAATTCTATCGAGGGTAGTGTTCATGAAACCTTGGACTACCTTTTTCATCAGGCTCGCATTCAAGCAGTGGCAGAAATCGTTCAGCCTATTCATCAGCAGTTGATGGTGATTCCAGGTCATACTAAGATTGAAAAGATTTTTTCACATCCACAGGCCTTGGCTCAAGGAAAGAAATTCATCGATGAACAATATCCAGAGGCCCAAATCGAGGTAACAGCTAGTACAGCTTATGCGGCCCGTTTTATTTCCGAACATCCAGACCAGCCTTATGCAGCCATTGCACCAAGAAGTTCTGCTGAAGAATATGGCTTAGAACTGATTGCTGAAGATATTCAGGAAATGGAAGCCAATTTCACACGTTTCTGGGTTTTGGGAGCTGAAAAGCCTGGTATTCCTTTGCAAGCACAAACTAAAAAAATGAGTTTGGCATTGACCTTACCTGACAACCTTCCAGGTGCACTCTACAAGGCTCTTTCGACCTTTGCTTGGAGAGGAATTGACCTGACAAAAATTGAAAGCCGTCCACTCAAGACAGCACTGGGTGAATACTTTTTCATTATCGATGTTGATTATGCCGATAGGGACTTGGTTAACTTTGCCCAAAAAGAATTAGAAGCGATTGGAATCCAGTATAAAGTACTGGGAGCCTATCCTATTTATCCAATATCAGACCATGGAAAGGAGAGAAGATGAGTAAAGAAAATCCCTTAAGCCACCACGAGCAGTTACGTTATGACTATCTCTTTAAGAATATTCATTACCTCAATGAGCGAGAAAAAAAAGAGTTTGCTTACTTGCAAGACAAATTAAATAGGGAAAGTAGTGATGCTCCCTCAGAAAGTCAGGAATTGGCAGAGGATTATAGAAAGACAAGTGCAAACACTTCGATGCCTTCTTATAATAGCCGTAGTCGTTCTGAGAGATACCAGAAAATCAATTCTCTTCCAAAGAAAAAAACTAAAAAGCGGAAGCTACGGTGGGGGCGCATTTTCGCAGGTTTACTGGCTATCTTAGCTTGTCTAGCATTGGGTATGATTTTTATGTTCTTAAAAGGTTACACCAATGCTAATCCAGATAAAATTGCCAATGCCAGGGCAGCTCAAGTAGAAGTTTTTCATGGTCAAGATACTAAGGATGGAGTTAATATTTTGATTCTGGGGACGGATGGACGGATCGGCCAAAATAGTGCTGAGACGAGAACAGACTCTATTATGGTACTAAATGTTGGTGGCTCCGATAAGAAAATTAAGTTGGTCAGTTTTATGCGTGACAATTTGGTTTATATAGACGGTTACAGCCAAGTTATTAACGGTAGAAAGCAGTCTGATAATAAGTTAAATGTTGCCTATGAACTAGGGGAACAAGAAGGCCAAAAGGGGGCTGAAATGGTTCGAAAAGTCCTAAAAGACAATTTTGACTTGGATATTAAATACTACGCCTTGGTAGACTTCCAGGCCTTTGCAACTGCTATTGACACTCTATTCCCTGATGGCGTGACGATTGATGCAAAATTCTCGACTCTGGAAGGTCAACCTTTAACCGAAGCTACGGTGGGAGATGATTTACATGCTACAGAAACAGAGTCTCCAACCCAGACAATTAAAGTCGGGAAGCAGCAGATGAACGGTTCAACCTTGCTCAATTATGCACGCTTCCGTGATGATGATGAAGGTGATTACGGTCGTACCAAGAGACAACAGCAAGTATTGGCAGCTGTTCTGCAACAACTCAAGGATCCAACCAAACTCTTTACTGGATCAGAAGCACTTGGTAAGGTCTTTGGCATGACCTCTACGAATGTTCCTTATAGTTTCTTATTGACCAATGGCTTGTCCTTCCTAGACGGAGCGCAAAATGGTATTGAGAGATTAACAGTTCCAGAACTAGGTGATTGGGTCGATGCCTATGATGTCTATGGAGGTTTAGCTCTCCAAGTTGATCAAAATAAATATCAAACCAAGCTATCTCAAATGGGAATGAGATAAGATAAGACAGAAAAATCAAAGTTTGAAGGCTATTTATCTAGCAGTCAAGCTTTGATTTTTTACAGTCTGCAATAGATTTTCACCCCTTATTTGTGGTATAATGGAACGATACGATAGAAAGAATAATAAACAATATGACTGATTTAAAAGCAATTCAGGCTCGAAGTCTGGAGATGGCTGAATATTTTGTGGCTTTTTGCAAGGAACATGATTTGCTTTGTTATCTCTGTGGAGGAGGTGCTATTGGCGCCCTTCGAAACAAGGGGTTTATTCCTTGGGACGACGACCTAGACTTTTTTATGCCCCGTAAGGACTATGAAAAATTAGCAGAATTATGGCCTCGTTATGCAGATGAGCGTTATTTCTTGTCGAAGAGTGACAAGGATTTTGTCGACCGCAATCTTTTTATTACCATTCGTGACAAGGAAACTACCTGTATTAAGCCTTATCAGCAGGATTTGAATTTACCACATGGTCTTGCCTTAGATGTCTTGCCTTTGGATTATTATCCTAAAAATCCAGCTGAGCGGAAGAAACAGGTTCGCTGGGCACTGATTTATTCACTCTTTTGTGCGCAAACTATTCCAGAAAAGCATGGTGCAGTAATGAAATGGGGAAGCCGTATTTTACTGGGGGTAACGCCAAAAGCTCTCCGTTATCGCATATGGAAAAAAGCTGAAAAAGAAATGACCAAGTATGGTCTAGCTGAGAGCGATGGAATCACGGAATTATGCTCCGGTCCTGGCTACATGAGAAACAAGTATCCAATCGCATCTTTTGAGGATAATCTCTTCTTGCCATTTGAAGGAACTGAGATGCCCATTCCAGTCGGCTATGATGCCTATCTTAGCACTGCTTTTGGAGACTATATGACGCCACCACCAGCAGACAAGCAAGTACCGCATCATGATGCTGTCATCGCTGATATGGATAAGTCTTATACAGAATACAAGGGAGAATATGGTGGCTAAGAAAAAAATCTTATTTTTTATGTGGTCTTTTTCTCTCGGAGGCGGTGCAGAAAAGATTCTATCTACCATTGTTTCAAATCTGGATCCAGAAAAGTATGATATTGATATTCTTGAAATGGAGCATTTTGACAAGGGGTACGAATCTGTGCCCAAGCATGTAGGCATTTTAAAATCCTTTCAAGATTATCGCCAAGCTAGATGGTTACGAGCTTTTTTGTGGAGAATGAGAATTTATTTTCCAAGGCTGACTCGTCGCTTGCTTGTAAAAGATGACTATGATGTTGAAGTTTCTTTTACCATTATGAATCCTCCACTTTTGTTTTCTAAAAGAAAAGAAGTCAAGAAAATCTCTTGGATTCATGGAAGTATCGAAGAATTTCTTAAGGATAGCTCCAAAAGAGAATCACATAGACGCCAGTTGGATGCTGCGGATACCATTGTAGGAATTTCAAAAAAGACCAGTAATTCTATCAAGGAAGTCTATCCAGACTATGCTTCGAAATTACAGACGGTCTACAATGGATATGATTTTCAGACTATTCTAGAAAAATCTCAAGAGAAGATAAATATCGAGATTGCGCCTCAAAGTATCTGTACTATCGGACGGATTGAGGAAAATAAGGGTTCTGACCGCGTGGTGGAAGTGATGAGGTTATTACACCAAGAGGGAAAAAACTATCATCTCTACTTCATAGGGGCTGGTGATATGGAAGAGGAACTGAAAAACCGCGTCAAAGAGTATGAGCTTGAAGACTATGTACATTTCCTTGGTTATCAAAAAAATCCTTACCAGTATTTGTCTCAGATGAAAGTTCTCTTGTCTATGTCTAAACAAGAAGGCTTTCCTGGAGTGTATGTGGAGGCCTTGAGTCTAGGACTTCCTTTTGTTTCTACGGATGTCGGAGGGGCTGAGGAATTATCCCAAGAAGGACGATTTGGGCAAATCATTGAAAGCAACCAAGAGGCGGCTCAGGCAATTATTGACTACATGACTTCTGCTTCAAACTTTGATGTTAATGAAGCCAGTCAATTCATTCAACAATTTACAATTGCCAAACAAATCGAACAAGTAGAAAAACTATTAGAGGAGTAGCATGGAAACTGCATTAATTAGTGTCATTGTGCCAGTCTATAATGTGGCGCAGTACCTAGAAAAATCGATAGCTTCCATTCAGAAGCAGACCTATCAAAACCTGGAAATTATTCTTGTTGATGATGGTGCAACAGATGAAAGTGGTCGCTTGTGTGATGCAATCGCTGAACAAGATGATAGGGTGTCAGTGCTTCATAAAAAGAACGAAGGTTTGTCGCAAGCACGAAATGATGGAATGAAGCAGGCTCACGGAGATTATCTGATTTTTATTGACTCAGATGATTATATCCATCCAGAAATGATTCAGAGCTTATATGAGCAATTAATTCAAGAAGATGCGGATGTTTCGAGCTGTGGTGTCATGAATGTCTATGCTAATGATGAGAGCCCGCAGTCAGCTAATCAGGATGACTATTTTGTCTGTGATTCCCAAACATTTCTGAGGGAATACCTCATAGGTGAAAAAATACCTGGAACGATTTGTAATAAGCTAATCAAGAGAGAGATTGCAACTGCCCTATCCTTTCCAAAGGGATTGATTTATGAAGATGCTTATTATCATTTTGATTTAATCAAGTTGGCTAAGAAGTACGTTGTTAATACCAAACCCTATTATTACTATTTCCATAGAGGGGATAGTATTACGACTAAACCCTATGCAGAGAAGGATTTAGCCTATATTGATATCTACCAAAAGTTTTACAATGAAGTTGTGAAAAACTATCCTGACTTGAAAGAGGTTGCTTTTTTCAGATTGGCCTATGCCCACTTCTTTATTCTGGATAAGATGTTGCTAGATGATCAGTATAAACAGTTTGAAGCCTATTCTCAGATTCATCGTTTTTTAAAAGGCCATGCCATTGCTATTGCTAGGAATCCTATTTTCCGTAAGGGCAGAAGAATTAGTGCTTTGGCTCTATTCCTAAATATTTCCTTATACCGATTCTTATTACTGAAAAATATTGAAAAATCTAAAAAATTACATTAGAACGGGGGTGAGCGAGTGATTGATGGAAAACGATTGTTATTTAGTTTGACCATAGTCAGCTACGCGTTGACGCTAGTAAGTGGAATTGTGTACCTGTTTAATAATAACAATGTTAGCTTGCTTTCTACTTTATTGTTCTTACTGGTTAGTAGCTTAATTGCTTGTTGGAACGATATCAAGTATTATATCATTCATTTTATTTTCTTTTTAACCATTTTTGTCTTTTTGGTATCAAGGCCAACCATTGATTATTTTAGAGATGGTGCTTTGGATACCTATCATCCGATAGCCTATCGTTTTGCCTTTATAGTTGTCATGGTTTCGATTCTGGGCTTGACGACAGGAGGCATCCTGGCTCGTTATTTTATAGCTAGAAAGAAAATACAAGTACCCAAGATAGGGAGTTCTCTAAAAGAGGTTTATACCAAGCGGTTGCGCTTTGTATCGCTAGGAGTTTTTCTTCTAACCTATCCTTTCTATTTCATTCGGTTATTTGAACGACTCTTGTATCGCTTGCAGACTTCCTACTATGCCTACTATGCAAACTTTGAAAGTAAACTGCCCTATTTTACCTATATCTTATCAACCTTTACGGTCTATGCAATGTGTATGTATTTGGCAACCAAGCCAAAGAAATTGCAGGCTACAGCAGTGCTTGTCTCCTTTATTGCAGCTAATACCATTCATTTGGCAATCGGGACACGAAATCCCTTTATTTTAAGTATTTTATTTGCTTTTGTTTATTACTTTATGCGGGAGCAAACTGAACAGGGAAAATGGATTGGATTTAAAGAAAAGTTAGCGATTTTTGTAGGTTCTCCTATTCTCATGTTAGCGATGGGAATACTCAATTATGTACGGGATAATGTCCAAGTTTCCCATACAGGTTTCTGGGATATCCTGCTTGACTTTATTTATAAACAAGGAACCAGTTTTGGTGTTTTGGCACGAGGTTTTCTATTTAACAGTAGCCTCCCTTACCGAGATTTACGCAATTTTACTTTTGGTCCTGTTATTGATTATTTTGCAAGAGGAAGTTTGGGGGCTATTTTCGGAGGAAAAGCCTTTGAACATACAACTAATAGTGTGGAACTAGCTATTGATAGTAATAGTTATGCACACAATCTATCCTATCTTGTCTTGAACAAGGAATACTTGAAAGGGCACGGTATCGGAAGTAGCTATATCATGGAGTTGTATACAGACTATGGTATGATAGGAGTCTTTCTACTTAGTCTCTTACTAGGTATGCTATTTATAGCCATGTTGCAAGTAGCCTATCGCTCAAGAACAATCCTATTTGCCTTGTCTTTACTCATCTTGAATAATCTATTCTTTATGCCAAGAAGTAGCTTTTCAGAAAGTTTCTTCAATCTATTTACAATGCAATTCTGGGGAATTGTTCTTGTGATTATATTTGTAGCAAAAATGCTTACAAAAGAGAACCAGTATCTACTCAACAAAGGAGAAAAAAATCATGTTTGAACATTATTCAGTAGCTGATTTGTTTGCAAATCTTTATAAAAAAAGAAAAGTAAATATTTTAGCTCTCATCGCTTTATTTGCTCTCATTGCTGTACCATTTACAATTAAGGCAGTTAAGAATAAAAACACTGTCAAAGACACAACAAGTTATTCAACTTATCTTAGCTATAAAATCACTCCTCCAGAAGATTCAGCTAAAACGATTTTGAATCATCAAATTGGTGGTTATAGTGATTTTTATGGGAAATTGATTGATGGAAATTTGAATGGAGCTTATCTTTTTAATGATGTAGAACCCAGTGAGTTGAAAAAAATTGCCAGTGAATTGGATACGACCGAAACAACCTTGAAAAATTCAACGAATGACTATTGGTGGAAAAAATTGACCGTCTACTATATGATTGACGATGCAGGGGTTGGTGTGAAAATTTTGACACCAAGTAAAGATGCCAATGACTTGTTGGAGCGAAAAATTGATGGGTTGATTGAGAAATTTAAACATACCTATGCAAATGTGAAAATTGAAAAATTAGAAACCATCAACTCTAAAGAATTGAATGCAAATGGTGAAACAGCGCTCGGCTTAAATGTGAAAAATCTGATTCTTCGTTTAGCTGTTATTGGAGTGGTCTGTGTGATTTTGGTTGTGATGGGAAATGTGTTAGTTTATCTCTTTAATCCAACAATCAATAGAGCAGGTGATTTTTCTCAGTATCAAATTGATTTTGTAACAGAGATTACAACAATTGCCAACCTAGCAGATGTTTTGTCATACAAAAATGCTGGACAAGAATTGACTATCGTTAGCTCAAACAAAGCTATCCTAGATAAATTGAAACAAAATCAAGAGTCTTTAAAAGGAATGCATTTTGTCGATTTACAAGATGTTCCATCGCTTTTAGAAAGAGATACAGTCCTTCTTGTTGAAGAATACGGAGTGACTCGTTATAAGAAATTTGAACAAAGTCTTCAAATTCTTCGAAACTTAAATCGTTCTATCCTCGGTGTAGCAACCTTTAAACTATAAGCTTTCTGATGTATTAGGGTCTTCAAAGTTGGCTAAGAGCCGATTTTGAAGGCTTTTTCTATTTGTTTGCAGAAATTTTCTCTTATACTCAATGAAAATCAAAAAGCAAACTAGGAAGCTAGCCGTAGGTTGCTCAAAGCACCGCTTTGAGGTTGTAGATAAAGCTGACGTGGTTTGAAGAGATTTTCGAAGAGTATTAGAGTATTCTACAGAAGTTACCCTATGGAAAATCTATCCCGACAGAGGAGCCTTCTTTTGATAAAATCGTAAAAATCTAGTATAATAGATAGAACTGAAAGTATGAGGTTACTAGCAATGAAAATGAAACAAATTAGTGATACAACTTTGAAAATCACGATGTCTTTAGAGGATTTGATGGATCGTGGCATGGAGATTGCTGACTTTCTTGTTCCTCAAGAAAAAACAGAAGAGTTCTTTTATGCTATCTTGGATGAGTTAGAGATGCCTGATAGCTTTCTGGATACAGGCATGTTGAGCTTCCGTGTGACTCCAAAACCTGATAAGGTCGATGTCTTTGTAACCAAATCAAAGATTGACCAAAATCTAGATTTTGAAGACTTATCGGATTTGCCAGACATGGAAGAATTGGCTCAAATGTCGCCAGATGAATTTATCAAAACCTTGGAAAAGAGCATCTCAGAAAAGACTAAGGATGATATCGAAGCGATTCAATCTCTAGAGCAAGTAGAAGCCAGGGAAGAAGAGCAGGAGCAGGCTGAACAAGAAGTTGAAAGTAAGAAAGAGCCTTACATCTACTACATCCTTTCTTTTTCTAAGTTAGCTGATTTGGTGTCTTTTGCCCAGACAGTGACTTTTGAGATGGAAACTTCTGAACTCTACAAGATGAATGAGCGCTATTATTTGACCATTTTAGTGGATATTGAAAATCATCCAAGTCCATATCCAGCTTGGCTCTTGGCCCGTATGCGCGAGTTTGCAGATGATAGTGACATCAGTCGCTCAGTCTTGCAAGAGTATGGTCAAGTCTTGATGAATCATGATGCAGTGCTCAATCTGCAAAAGATTGGATAATCATTTTTGGAAAGCTATTTCCAGATTTAAATAAGAGCGAATCATCTGATTCGTTTTTTCTTTTCTATACTGAAATAGTGATTTACTATAATAGGAATTTTCACAAAATTCTGTTATAATGGCTATATTAGAAAATTTCGAGGAGACAAACATGACAGTTAAAATTGCTTTACTAGGATTTGGTACCGTTGCAAGTGGTGTGCCTTTCCTCCTAAAGGAAAATGGAGAAAAAATCAATCAATCAGCACATTCAGATATTGAAGTTGCTAAGGTATTGGTCAAGGATGAAGATGAAAAGAACCGCTTGCTTGCTGCAGGAAATGACTTTAACTTTGTAACCAATGTGGATGACATTTTGTCAGACCAAGACATTACCATCGTAGTGGAATTAATGGGTCGTATCGAACCTGCTAAGACCTTTATCACTCGTGCCTTGGAAGCTGGGAAACACGTTGTTACTGCTAACAAGGACCTTTTGGCTGTCCATGGAGCAGAATTGTTAGAAATCGCTAAAGCTAATAAGGTAGCACTTTATTACGAAGCAGCAGTAGCTGGTGGTATTCCAATTCTTCGTACTTTAGCAAATTCATTAGCGTCTGATAAAATCACGCGCGTGCTTGGAGTAGTCAACGGAACTTCTAACTTCATGATGACCAAGATGGTGGAAGAAGGCTGGTCTTATGATGATGCTCTTGCGGAAGCGCAACGTCTAGGATTTGCAGAAAGCGATCCGACAAATGACGTAGATGGGATTGATGCAGCCTACAAGATGGTTATTTTGAGCCAATTTGCCTTTGGTATGAAGGTTGCTTTTGATGATGTAGCCCACAAGGGGATTCGCAATATCACACCAGAAGATGTGGCTGTAGCCCAAGACCTTGGTTATGTAGTGAAATTGGTTGGTTCTATCGAGGAAACTCCTTCAGGTATTGCTGCAGAAGTAACACCAACCTTCCTTCCTAAAGCGCACCCACTTGCTAGTGTTAATGGTGTAATGAACGCTGTCTTTGTGGAATCTATCGGTATCGGTGAGTCTATGTACTACGGACCAGGTGCGGGTCAAAAACCAACTGCAACAAGTGTTGTGGCGGATATTGTCCGTATTGTTCGTCGCTTGAATGATGGAACCATTGGCAAAGACTTCAACGAATACAGTCGTGACTTGGTCTTGGCTAATCCAGAGGATGTCAAAGCTAATTACTACTTCTCAATCTTGGCTCCAGACTCAAAAGGTCAGGTCTTGAAACTTGCTGAAATCTTCAATGCCCAAGATATTTCCTTCAAGCAAATTCTTCAAGATGGCAAAGAGGGTGACAAGGCGCGTGTTGTGATCATCACACACAGGATTAATAAAGCCCAGCTTGAAAATGTCTCAGCTGAATTGAAGAAGGTTTCAGAATTTGACCTCTTGAATACCTTCAAAGTGCTAGGAGAATAAGATGAAAATTATTGTACCTGCAACCAGTGCCAATATTGGACCAGGTTTTGATTCGGTTGGTGTGGCTGTAACCAAGTATCTTCAAATCGAGGTCTGCGAAGAACGAGAAGAGTGGTTGATTGAACACCAGATTGGCAAATGGATTCCACATGACGAGCGTAATCTCTTGCTCAAAATCGCTTTGCAAATTGTACCAGACTTGCAACCAAGACGTTTGAAAATGACCAGTAATGTTCCCTTGGCGCGTGGTTTGGGTTCTTCTAGTTCGGTTATCGTTGCTGGGATTGAACTAGCCAACCAATTGGGTCAGCTTAACTTGTCTGACAATGAAAAATTGCAGTTGGCGACCAAGATTGAAGGACATCCTGATAATGTGGCTCCAGCCATTTATGGTAATCTCGTTATTGCAAGCTCTGTTGATGGGCAAGTTTCAGCTATCGTAGCAGACTTCCCAGAGTGTGATTTCCTAGCCTATATTCCAAACTATGAATTGCGCACTCGAGACAGCCGTGGTGTCTTGCCTAAGAAATTGTCTTACAAGGAAGCTGTTGCGGCCAGTTCTATCGCCAATGTGGCTGTTGCTGCCTTGTTGACAGGAGACATGGTGACAGCTGGTCAAGCAATCGAGGGAGACCTCTTCCATGAACGCTATCGTCAGGACTTGGTGAGAGAATTTGCGACGATTAAGCAAGTAGCCAAGGAGAATGGTGCCTATGCAACCTATCTATCTGGTGCCGGGCCGACAGTTATGGTATTGGCTTCTCATGACAAGATGCCAACGATTAAGGCCGAATTGGAAAAGCAACCCTTCAAAGGCAAACTGCATGACTTGAAGGTTGATACCCAAGGTGTCCGTGTCCAAGCAAAATAAAGAATAAAGATAGGATGGGGAAACTCTCGACCAGAGGGCTTCCTATCCTTTTTTTGAAAAGAATTCGAGTTAAAAACTTGATAAAGGAGAAATAAAGATGGCAGAAATTTATCTAGCAGGTGGTTGTTTTTGGGGCTTAGAGGAGTATTTTTCACGTATTTCTGGAGTGCTAGCAACCAGTGTTGGCTACGCTAATGGGCAAGTTGAAACGACCAATTACCAGTTGCTCAAGGAAACAGACCATGCAGAAACGGTTCAAGTGATTTACGATGAGAAGGCAGTCTCACTCAGAGAGATTTTGCTCTATTATTTTCGAGTCATCGATCCCTTATCCATCAATCAACAAGGGAATGACCGTGGACGTCAGTATCGGACTGGAATTTATTACCAAGATGATGCAGACTTGCCAACTATCTACACTGTTGTACAGGAGCAGGAGCGCATGCTTGGGCGAAAGATTGCAGTGGAAGTGGAGAAACTTCGCCACTATATTTTAGCTGAAGATTACCACCAAGACTATCTTAAGAAGAATCCTTCAGGTTACTGTCATATTGATGTGAGCGATGCTGAGAAACCTTTGATTGATGCCTCTAACTATGAAAAGCCTAGTCAAGAGGTGTTAAAGGAAAGTTTAACTGAAGAGTCCTATCGTGTTACCCAAGAAGCTGCGACAGAGGCTCCATTTACTAATGCCTATGACCAAACCTTTGAAGAAGGGATTTATGTAGACATCACGACGGGTGAGCCACTCTTTTTTGCTAAGGATAAGTTTGCCTCAGGTTGTGGTTGGCCAAGTTTTAGCCGTCCGATTTCCAAGGAATTGATTCATTACTACAAGGATCTCAGCCATGGAATGGAGCGAATCGAGGTTCGTTCTCGGTCAGGCAATGCTCACTTGGGTCATGTTTTCACAGATGGACCGCGTGAGTTAGGTGGTCTCCGTTACTGTATCAATTCTGCTTCCTTGCGCTTTGTGGCCAAGGATGAGATGGAAGAGGTAGGATATGGCTATTTATTGCCTTACTTAAACAAATAAATCAGAGAGGGTGGGCACTTCCCACTTTCTTTATTTCCAGAATACGAATAGAAGGGATTTATGAAACACCTATTATCTTACTTTAAACCCTACATCAAGGAATCAATTTTAGCACCCTTGTTCAAGCTGTTAGAAGCTGTTTTTGAGCTCTTGGTTCCCATGGTGATTGCTGGGATTGTTGACCAATCCTTGCCCCAGAAAAATCAAGGTCATCTCTGGATGCAGATTGGTTTGCTCCTTATCTTTGCAGTAATTGGTGTTGTAGTGGCCTTAATAGCCCAGTTTTACTCAGCTAAGGCAGCGGTAGGTTTTGCCAAGGAATTGACAAACGACCTCTATCGTCATATTCTTTCTTTACCAAAGGAAAGCAGAGACCGTTTGACAACTTCTAGCTTGGTGACTCGCTTGACTTCGGATACTTACCAGATTCAGACTGGTATCAATCAATTTCTGCGTCTCTTTTTGCGAGCACCTATTATTGTATTTGGCGCTATCTTTATGGCCTATCGCATCTCGGCTGAGCTGACTTTCTGGTTCTTGGTCATGGTTGTCATTTTGACCATTATTATTGTAGGGCTCTCTCGACTGGTCAATCCTCTCTACAGCAGTCTGAGAAAGAAAACGGATCAACTGGTTCAAGAAACGCGCCAGCAATTACAAGGGATGCGGGTTATTCGAGCTTTTGGACAAGAAAAACGAGAGTTACAGATTTTTCAAACTCTTAACCAAGTCTATGCTAGATTACAAGAAAAGACAGGTTTCTGGTCTAGTTTATTAACTCCTCTGACCTATCTGATTGTTAATGGAACTCTCCTCGTTATTATCTGGCAGGGATATATTTCAATTCAAGGAGGATTGCTCAGTCAAGGTGCTCTCATTGCCCTTATCAACTATCTCCTACAGATCTTGGTGGAATTGGTCAAGCTAGCCATGCTGATCAATTCTCTCAACCAGTCCTATATTTCAGCTAAGCGAATCGAGGAAGTCTTTACTGAGGCTCCAGAGGATATCCATTCAAAATTAGAACAAAAGCAAGCTACCAGTGATCAGGTTTTACAAGTTCAAGAACTGACCTTTACCTATCCTGATGCGGCCCAGCCTTCTTTGAGAGACATTTCCTTTGATATGACTCAAGGGCAAATTCTTGGTATCATTGGGGGAACGGGTTCTGGTAAATCAAGTTTGGTGCAACTCATCCTTGGACTTTATCCAGCAGACAAGGGGAGCATTGACCTTTATCGAGATGGACGTAGTCCTCTTAATTTGGAGCAGTGGCGATTATGGATTGCCTATGTGCCCCAAAAAGTCGAACTTTTTAAGGGAAGCATTCGTTCCAACTTGACTCTAGGTTTAGATCAAGAAGTAACTGACCAAGAACTCTGGCAGGCCTTGGAAATTGCGCAAGCTAAGGATTTTGTCAGTGAAAAGGAAGGACTCTTGGATGCCCTAGTTGAGGCAGGAGGACGAAATTTCTCAGGTGGACAAAAACAAAGGCTGTCTATTGCTCGCGCAGTCTTGCGCCAGGCTCCATTTCTCATCCTAGATGATGCAACCTCGGCGTTGGATACCATTACGGAGTCCAAACTCTTGAAAGCTATCCGAGAAAATTTGCCAAATACGAGCTTAATTTTGATTTCTCAACGCACCTCGACTTTACAGATGGCTGACCAGATTCTACTCTTGGAAAAAGGTGAGCTCTTAGCTATCGGCAAGCACGTGGACTTGATGAAAACTAGTCAAGTCTATCGTGAAATCAATGCATCTCAACATGGAAAGGAGGACTAGCATGAGACGACAAACTGCAAACCAGACGCTCACACGTTTGGCTAAGGATTTAGCAAGACATCCCTTCCTCCTTTTCCTAGCCTTTCTAGGAACTATTGCCCAGGTTGCCTTATCAATTTACCTACCTATTCTGATTGGGCAGGCCATCGACCAAGTCCTAGTGACTGGCTCATCACCAGTTTTTTGGCACATTTTCATTCAGATGATTTTGCTGGTCATAGGAAATACTCTCGTTCAATGGGTCAATCCTCTCCTCTATAATCGCCTAATCTTCTCTTATACTAGAAACTTGCGAGAGCGAATCATCCATAAGCTCCATCGTTTACCGATTTCTTTTGTAGATCGGCAAGGCAGTGGAGAAATGGTCAGTCGTGTAACAACGGATATAGAACAGTTGGCAGCTGGCTTGACCATGATTTTTAACCAATTTTTCATTGGCGTCTTGATGATTTTGGTTAGTATTCTAGCCATGCTCCAAATTCATCTCCTCATGACCCTCTTAGTCTTGCTGTTGACGCCACTATCTATGGTAATCTCACGCTTTATTGCTAAACGCTCCTATCATCTATTTCAGAAGCAAACAGAGACAAGGGGAATTCAGACTCAGTTGATTGAAGAATCTCTTAGCCAGCAGACTATTATTCAATCTTTTAATGCTCAGGCAGAGTTTATCCAAAGCCTGCATGAAGCTAATGACAACTATGCAGGCTATTCTCAGTCAGCCATCTTTTATTCTTCAACAGTCAATCCTTCGACTCGTTTCGTCAATGCACTCATTTATGCCCTTCTAGCTGGAGTGGGAGCTTATCGTATCATGTTGGGGTCCACCTTGACCATCGGGCGTTTAGTGACCTTTTTGAACTATGTCCAGCAGTACACCAAGCCCTTTAACGATATTTCTTCAGTTTTGGCCGAGTTGCAAAGTGCTCTCGCTTGCGCAGAGCGTGTTTATGCTGTCTTAGAAAGTCCTGAGGTGGCTGAAACAGGTAAGGAAGTCTTGACCAGTGACCAGGTTAAGGGAGCAATTTCCTTTAAACAGGTCTCTTTTGGCTACAATCCTGAAAAGATCTTGATTAAGGATTTATCTATTGACATCCCAGCTGGCAGCAAGGTAGCTATTGTTGGCCCGACAGGTGCCGGAAAATCAACCCTTATCAATCTCCTCATGCGTTTTTATCCCATTAATTCTGGAGATATCTTGCTGGATGGGAAATCCATTTATGATTATAGTCGTGCTTCTCTTCGACAGCAGTTTGGCATGGTGCTTCAAGAAACCTGGCTTAAGCAAGGAACTATTCATGACAATATTGCCTTTGGTAATCCTGAAGCCAGTCGGGAGCAGGTGATTGCTGCAGCCAAAGCAGCCAATGCCGACTTTTTCATCCAACAGTTGCCACAGGGTTACGATACCAAATTGGAAAATGCAGGTGAATCTCTCTCTGTCGGTCAGGCTCAGCTCTTGACCATTGCCCGAGTCTTTCTAGCTATTCCAAAGATTCTTATCTTAGACGAGGCGACTTCTTCTATCGATACACGGACAGAAGTATTGGTTCAGGATGCCTTTGCTAAGCTCATGAAGGGGCGCACAAGCTTTATCATCGCCCACCGTTTGTCAACCATTCAAGATGCGGATCTGATTCTAGTCTTGGTGGATGGTGATATCGTTGAGTATGGTAATCACCAAGAACTCATGGCTCGAAAGAGCAAGTATTACCAAATGCAGCAAGCTGCAGCTTTTAGCTCTGAATAATCCTTTCTACTTTGAAATCTTATGGACAAAAAAAGTTGCCTTCGGGTGACTTTTTTGTTACAATAGCTAGAAAAATTGTTCACTGTAATATTCAATGAAAATCAAAGAGCAAACTAGGAAGCTAGCCGTAGCTTGCTCAAAGCACTGCTTTGAGGTTGTAGATAAGACTGACGAAGTCATTAACCATATATCTACGGGAAGGTGAAGCTGACGTGGTGTGAAGAGATTTTCGAAGAGTATAAATGATCTTTTAGAAAAGGAGCCTGTAATGAAAGTCTTTCAGCATGTAAATATCGTGACTTGTGATCAAGATTTCCATGTCTATATAGATGGAATCTTAGCTGTTAAGGATTCTCAAATCGTATATATCGGTCAAGAGAAGTCAGAGATTTTAGAGCAAGCTGAGCAGATTATAGACTATCAGGGAGCCTGGATCATGCCTGGTTTGGTTAATTGCCACACTCATTCTGCTATGACAGGTTTGAGAGGGATTCGAGATGATAGCAATCTCCATGAATGGCTCAATGACTATATCTGGCCAGCAGAAGCTGAGTTTACTCCCGACATGACTACCAAGGCGGTCAAAGAAGCTCTGACAGAGATGCTCCAGTCAGGAACAACAACCTTTAATGATATGTATAATCCCAATGGTGTGGATATTGAGCGGATTTATCAGGCAGTGAAAGATTCTAAGATGCGTTGTTATTTCTCACCGACCCTCTTTTCTTCAGAGGCAGAAACAACTACTGAGACCATTACTAGAACACGAGGCATCATCGAGGAAATCTTAGGATATGAAAATCCAAATTTCAAGGTTATGGTAGCTCCTCACTCTCCTTACAGCTGTAGTAGAGATTTGCTGGAAACGAGCTTAGATATGGCGAAAGAACTGAATATTCCAATCCATATCCATGTTGCGGAGATCAAGGAGGAATCAGGCATTATCCTGAAACGATACGGTAAACGTCCACTCGCCTTTCTAGAAGAACTGGGTTACTTAGAGCATCCGTCTGTCTTTGCTCACGGGGTCGAATTAAACGAGCGAGAAATTGAACGTTTGGCAACCTCTCAAGTAGCTATCGCCCACAACCCTATCAGTAACCTCAAACTGGCCTCAGGAATCGCTCCAATCATCCAACTCCAAAAAGCGGGAGTGGCAGTAGGAATTGCGACAGATTCAGTTGCTTCCAACAACAATCTTGATATGTTTGAGGAAGGACGGACAGCAGCACTACTACAGAAAATGAAGAGTGGAGATGCCAGTCAATTTCCTATCGAAACAGCTCTCAAGGCGCTGACAATCGAAGGGGCTAAGGCCCTAGGAATGGAAGAACAGATAGGAAGTTTGGAAGTAGGTAAACAGGCAGATTTTCTCGTTATTCAACCACAGGGAAAAATTCATCTCCAACCCCAAGAAAATATGCTTTCTCACCTGGTTTATGCTGTTAAATCCAGTGATGTAGATGATGTTTATATCGCCGGAGAACAGGTTGTGAAGCAAGGTCAAGTCTTGACAGTAGAACTTTAAAAGAAAAACCAAAAAAAGTTTAAAAAAGTTTGCAAAAATCTTGCATTCTTTTTTTTACTATGCTATACTTATATACGGTTTGAAAAAACTGCCTAAGACAGTAGGGGAGTTCGACTCATAAGTATCCTACCGAGGACAAAACGTATCATGTAAAAAGAAGCGTATTGTACTTTCGTGTCTAGGTTTGGGCGCGTTTTTCTTTTGGAAAAATTCCCCAAGCAAAATAATTACGGAGGTGAACACACTAATGAGTGAAGCAATTATTGCTAAAAAAGCGGAACTAGTTGACGTAGTAGCTGAAAAAATGAAAGCTGCTGCATCTATCGTCGTTGTGGATGCTCGTGGTTTGACAGTTGAGCAAGATACAGTTCTTCGTCGTGAGCTTCGTGGAAGCGAAGTTGAGTATAAAGTTATTAAAAACTCAATCTTGCGTCGTGCAGCTGAAAAAGCTGGTCTTGAAGATCTTGCATCTGTTTTTGTTGGACCATCTGCAGTAGCATTTTCTAACGAAGATGTTATCGCACCAGCGAAAATCTTGAACGACTTTTCTAAAAACGCTGAAGCACTTGAAATCAAAGGTGGTGCAATCGAAGGCGCTGTCGCATCTAAAGAAGAGATTCTTGCTCTTGCAACTCTTCCAAACCGCGAAGGACTTCTTTCTATGCTCCTTTCTGTACTTCAAGCGCCAGTGCGCAACGTTGCTCTTGCAGTCAAAGCGGTTGCAGACAACAAAGAAGACGCAGCTTAATCTTAAGCTACGCAGCGTAGCCTAGCTACAAAAATCTATTATAAATTTAAAACATATTTGGAGGAAATAACAATGGCATTGAACATTGAAAACATTATTGCTGAAATTAAAGAAGCTTCAATCCTTGAATTGAACGACCTTGTAAAAGCTATCGAAGAAGAATTTGGTGTAACTGCAGCTGCTCCTGTAGCTGTTGCTGCAGCTGGTGCTGCTGACGCTGGTGCTGCTAAAGACTCATTTGACGTTGAGTTGACAGCTGCTGGTGACAAAAAAGTTGGCGTTATCAAAGTTGTACGTGAAATCACAGGTCTTGGACTTAAAGAAGCTAAAGAACTTGTTGATGGTGCACCAGGTGTCATCAAAGAAGGCGTTCCAACTGCAGAAGCTGAAGAAATCAAAGCTAAATTGGAAGAAGCTGGAGCTTCAGTTACTCTTAAATAATAGAGCGACTACATTTGTAGCTTAAAAACATGATAAAACCGCTATTCTTAGGAGTAGCGGTTTTATCTGTTTAGAATGGTAAATCTACCTATAAATTATGCTCTGAACGAAAGTTCTAGGGTAGGGTGTCTTTTTTCTAACAGTTACTAGAATCTTGTTATAAATTCAATTTTCTTCTTGACTCTGACCTTAGGTAAGGGATTATACTAATAGTAGATAAGAAAGGAGATTATTATGCAAATCAATATGATTCGTTCAGATAAAGTTTATCAAGAGATGCTCGAGCTACCTTTAGAAAAGAGAGAAGGTTGCTTTCGAGCTAAAATATTAGCACCTTTTGCAACCAAATATCAAACTCAACACATTCCTCTGAAAGCAAAGTATCCTGGAGGATTTGATGCTCTTTTCCTACTTGGCTTTATGAACCAGTTACCCTCAACTCTCTCAGAAAAGGATAGACCAGCTATCGACTCTCTGAGCTCTGATCAACTCTGGCAGGACTGCCAGGATACCATCAAAAGGAGTATTGGGCTTTTTGAGCAGGCTGGCTATGACTTAGATGTTGAGGATTACCATTTTACTATTTTATTGGGCAATCCAGAAAAACCTATGCTACAGCTCAATAAGGGTTATAGCGGAGATGGCGGAATTCCAGGCTACCTCATGCTTAGTCTGCTACCAAATGACTATACTTTACCACGTGTGCAGGCTGCGTTGGCTCACGAGTGCAATCACAATGTCCGCTTTCAATTTGTCAAATGGAATCAGCAGACGACACTAGCAGACTGGGTAGTCAGTGAAGGCTTGGCAGAGTCTTTTGCTGCTGAACTCTATGGTAAGGAGCTCATCGGACCTTGGGTCACTTCAACCAGTCCAGAGCAATTAGAGAAGATTAAGCCCATCATCTCAAGTCAGCTTCAGCTAACAGGGATGGCGGAAATGGCTCCTTATCTCTACGGTGATGAAATTGCCGAGATTCAAGGTCAAATACCAGTCGGTATGCCTTATGCTGCGGGCTATGCTTATGGCTATCATCTGATACAAGCCTATCTGAAAAAGACTGGCAAGAGCATTATTGAAGCGACAGTAACATCGACAGAAGAGATTTTAGAGGCGACAAAAGACTTTTGGCAATGACATATTTTTGCTTGCAAATCTGCCAGAGTTTGATATAATGAAAGTAATTTTTGGAGGTGACTATATGCACTATAAAAGAGTTGAATTAAAGGTCACAAATCAAGGTATACATGAACGCAAGATCTTTCAAGGTGTTAAGATTTTCAGTCGTAGCAAGTTATCCAAAGATCAGAAAAGCATTCTAACACAGAAGCTTTACCTGACTCCGAAGCACAACATTGTTTACTATCAACGTACAGACGTCAACTATGACCAGAACTGGCATCATAATAAGGACTATTACGAATTAGCTTATGGTCAGATGGATAGAGAGACGGTTTTTAAGGTTTGCCAAGAATTTGATGAACTAAGTTCTTTTCTGGAAAATGAGCTGCTGAAGAAGCTAAAAGAAAAGCTGGTAGCAGGAAAATTTTTTGAAAAATTAGATATATAAAAATCCGACTGCTTTCATAAGCAGTCGGATTTCTTCTAGTTTGATAGTGCTGAAACAATACCTTTACTATCATAGCATTGGCTACATTTTTAAAAGTTGTTTTAGCTGTGTTGAGGATCTTGATTCTGATATCCTCGAGACGACCAGAGTATACTAACATCTATTCATCTGATGAGAGGGATTTTATCATCCAGATATTCATAGCAGGGTGGCCGGCGGCGTTAGAAAGTGGTTCTTGCAGTAATGTAAAACCGTAGTGTTGATAGATGGCCACGGCCGTAGCCAGTTCAGTAGAGGTTTCTAGATAAAGTTGTTCATAACCTGCTAGGCGGGCTTCATGGATTATCCGCTTTATCAACCTGCTGGAATAACCTTTGCCACGGCAATTTTTAGTGACATACAGTTTTTGTAATTCAGCAATCTTATCGGACACAGGTGCAAAGCCACCACAGCCAACCAGCTGCCCTTCATCTTCCAGAACAAAGTAAGCTGCTCTCTCTTGCTGTTGATAATAGTCGGCCAAATGATCTAGATGAGAATCAAAGTAGACAGTTCCTGGTTTGTCAAGCCCAAATTCCTCTAAGCTAGCTCGAATGAGCTGCGCTACAGCTGGATTATCTCTTACTTCCATTGGCCGTAAGTTCATCATTTGTCCTCCGATAGGATGTATCGACTAATTAAACAATACCTTGGGCAATCATAGCGTTTGCTACGTTTTCGAAGGCAGCGATATTTGCTCCTGCAAGGTAGTCGGTACCAAGTCCGTATGTTTCAGCAGTTGTTTTAGCTGTGTTGAAGATGTTGGTCATGATGTCTTTGAGGCGTCCATCAACTTCTTCACGAGTCCATGAGAGGCGAAGACTATTTTGGCTCATTTCAAGAGCTGAAACGGCTACACCACCAGCGTTGGCAGCTTTGGCAGGTCCGTAGAAGATACCATTTTCTTTGTAAACTTTGATGGCATCAAGATCGCTTGGCATGTTGGCACCTTCAGAGACACAGATAACGCCTTGAGCAACCAAGCGTTTAGCTGCTTCACCATTGATTTCGTTTTGAGTCGCACATGGAAGAGCGATATCGTAGTTACCAGCGTAAGTCCATACAGAACCTTCATGATAAGTAGCAGTCGCTTTCTCAGCAGCATACTCAGTCAAACGAGCGCGACGTTTTTCTTTAACATCAACCAAAAGATCGAAGTCGATACCATTTTCATCGATGACATAACCGTTTGAGTCAGATACAGAGATAACAGTAGCACCGAGTTCAGTTGCTTTTTGGAGAGCGTATTGGGCAACGTTACCAGAACCTGAAATAACCACTTTCTTACCAGCAAAGCTGTTACCGTTAGCTTTGAGCATTTCTTCAGTATAGTAAACCAAACCGTAACCAGTTGCTTCTGGACGAATCAAGCTACCACCAAATCCAAGAGGTTTACCAGTCAAGACACCAGCATCAAATTGGTTAAGGCGTTTGTATTGACCGTAAAGATAACCGATTTCACGTCCACCAACACCGATATCACCAGCAGGTACGTCTAGTGATGGTCCGATGTGTTTTTGCAACTCAGTCATGAAGCTTTGGCAGAAGCGCATCACTTCAGCATCTGTTTTACCTTTAGGATCGAAGTCTGATCCACCTTTACCTCCACCGATAGGAAGTCCAGTCAAGACGTTTTTAAAGATTTGTTCAAATCCGAGGAATTTCAAAATCCCTTGGTTTACAGTTGGGTGGAAACGAAGTCCGCCTTTATATGGTCCAACAGCTGAGTTGAATTGAACACGGTAACCGCGGTTGACTTGAACTTTTCCATCACGGTCAACCCAAGGAACACGGAAAGAAATCACGCGCTCAGGCTCAGTAATACGTGCTAAGATATTTTCTTCAATATACTCAGGGTGTTTTTCAAATACAGGTTCTAAAGTGTTGAAAAATTCTTCAACAGCTTGGAGGAATTCAGCCTCGTGCCCGTTACGAGCTTTTACAGTTTCAAACACGCTTTGGATATATTCTTTAGCAGATGTCATATCGTTCTCCTTAAATTCTAATTTAATTATGTGTGTCATTATAGCAGAATTTTTTTTAACTGTAAAGAGAAAAAACAAAAATTTTCTAAAAATTCTTTCAATTTAGTTTTTTGGATTTTTTGAAAGTAGATAAAAAACGAACCTTTTTATTATAAATGCCTTTCTTAAAGAGAAAATCTGAAAATGTGGTATAATATTAGCAATAAAAGGAATCTGGAGGATCAGAATCATGGTATCAACGAAAACGCAAATTGCTGGTTTTGAGTTTGACAATTGTTTGATGAATGCAGCAGGTGTGGCTTGTATGACGATAGAGGAGCTAGAAGGGGTTAAAAACTCAGTTGCAGGAACCTTTGTCACAAAGACTGCGACCTTGGACTTTCGTCAGGGGAACCCTGAACCACGTTATCAAGATGTTCCACTTGGTTCTATCAACTCTATGGGCCTACCAAATAATGGCTTAGACTATTATTTGGACTATCTTTTGGATTTGCAGGAAAAAGAGCCGAACCGAACTTTCTTCCTATCTCTAGTCGGCATGTCTCCAGAGGAAACCCATACTATCTTGAAAAAAGTCCAAGAGAGTGATTTTCGTGGTCTGACTGAGCTAAACCTCTCCTGTCCAAATGTTCCAGGAAAACCTCAGATTGCCTATGATTTTGAGACAACAGACCGGATTTTGGCAGAAGTATTTGACTACTTTACAAAACCTCTTGGAATTAAATTGCCACCATATTTTGACATTGTTCACTTTGACCAAGCGGCAGCTATTTTCAACAAGTATCCGCTCAAGTTTGTCAACTGCGTCAACTCTATCGGAAACGGCCTTTATATAGAAGATGAATCTGTCGTTATTCGTCCTAAAAATGGTTTCGGTGGAATTGGTGGAGAATACATCAAACCGACTGCTCTAGCCAATGTTCACGCTTTCTACCAACGTCTCAATCCTCAAATCCAAATCATCGGAACAGGTGGCGTGTTGACTGGTCGTGATGCCTTTGAACATATCCTCTGTGGAGCGAGTATGGTGCAGGTGGGAACCACACTTCACAAAGAAGGCGTCAGTGCTTTTGACCGCATTACCAATGAACTAAAAGCAATCATGGCGGAAAAAGGGTACGAAAGCCTAGAAGATTTCCGTGGGAAATTGCGCTATATTGATTAAATTCATTAAAAAATCAGAAGAAAGGAGAGAAGATGCTAGCCATTGAAGAGAGTCAGAAGTTGACTTTAGCAAATTTACCGAACCTGAGCCTTTTTACAGGGACAGATCAGGGTCAGTTTGAAGTGATGAAGAGTCAAGTGTTGAAACAGATTGGTTATGATTCTGCTGACCTTAACTTTGCCTACTTTGATATGAAAGAAGTAGTATACAAGGATGTGGAACTGGAGTTGGTCAGCCTTCCTTTCTTTGCAGATGAGAAAATCGTGATATTGGATTATTTTGTCGATATCACAACAGCCAAGAAACGTTTTTTAACAGATGATGAACTCAAGTCGTTTGAGGAATACCTTGACAATCCTTCGCCAACAACCAAGTTGTTGATATTTGCGGAAGGAAAGCTGGATAGTAAAAGACGATTGGTTAAATTACTTAAGCGTGATGCCAAGGTCTTTGATGCAGTAGAAGCCAAAGAACAAGAACTGCGCCAGTATTTCCAAAAGTGGAGTCAGAAACAAG
This sequence comes from Streptococcus sp., assembly GCA_019414935.1. Classification (GTDB taxonomy): domain Bacteria; phylum Bacillota; class Bacilli; order Lactobacillales; family Streptococcaceae; genus Streptococcus. The sequence goes on along the minus strand of DXLD01000002.1, from coordinate 4,981 downwards.
GTTTGCAGTTTGCCAATCATTCTTTTGAAAATCTCCTCATCAAGTCGGGTTTCCAATTTAGCGAAATCCAGAAAAATCTCCTCTTTTTACAGTCCTATAAGGAAGACTCTGTTATCGAGGAAGAGGATATTGTTAACGCAATTCCCAAGACCTTGCAGGACAATATTTTTGATTTAACTCAGTTTATTCTGACTAAAAAGATGGACCAGGCGCGCGATTTAGTTAGAGACTTGACCTTGCAAGGTGAAGATGAAATCAAGTTGATCGCAGTCATGCTAGGACAATTTCGGACTTTTACCCAGGTGAAGATTTTGGCGGAGTCTGGGCAAACAGAATCGCAGATTGGAAGTAGTTTAGGTAGTTTTCTCGGACGCAATCCTAATCCCTATCAAATCAAGTTTGCGCTGAGAGATTCAAAAGGACTTTCCTTTAGCTTTTTGAAGCAAGCTATTTCTTATTTGATTGAGACAGACTATCAGATTAAAACAGGACTCTATGAAAAAGGTTTCCTTTTTGAAAAGGCACTCCTGCAGATTGCTAGTCAGGTCAATTGACATTTTTTTGAAACTATAACCCGCGTCAAGATTTTCTTGTCGTGGGTTTCTTGCTGATTTGCTTGTTTTATTAGAAAGTATTTCAGTGATTTTTTCATATATAAGCAAAAAACTTGAAAAAAGTGAATGTTTGCGTTATCATTTTCATATAGAAAGAAAAAGAGGTATTACAGATGGCTATTATCTTACCAGATCTTCCATATGCATACGACGCTTTGGAACCATACATCGATGCGGAAACAATGCACTTGCACCATGACAAACACCATCAAACTTATGTCAACAATGCTAATGCAGCTCTTGAAAAACACCCTGAAATCGGTGAAGATCTTGAAGCCTTGCTTGCTGATGTAGAATCTATCCCAGCTGATATCCGTCAAGCGCTTATCAACAATGGTGGTGGACACTTGAACCACGCTCTTTTCTGGGAATTGATGACTCCTGAGAAAACAGCTCCATCAGCAGAACTTGCAGCAGCAATCGATGCAACATTTGGTTCATTTGAAGAATTCCAAGCAGCCTTCACTGCAGCAGCAACAACTCGTTTTGGTTCAGGATGGGCATGGTTGGTTGTCAACAAAGAAGGTAAACTTGAAGTGACTTCAACAGCAAACCAAGACACACCAATCTCAGAAGGTAAAAAACCAATCTTGGGCTTGGACGTTTGGGAACATGCTTACTACGTGAAATATCGCAACGTGCGTCCTGACTACATCAAAGCTTTCTTCTCAGTGATCAACTGGAACAAAGTAGATGAATTGTACGCAGCAGCTAAATAATGATAGTTGGAGGGAAGAATTGTTCTTCTCTTTTTAAGGTTATATTATTTTGGTCTGACAAAATCGTCAGACTTTTTTCATTTTTATGAGAAACGTGCTAACTGCTAGAAATTATGGTAGAATAAAGTATTAAGTAATCGTGGAAAAAGGATATCTATGCGAAAAGAAATTGCACCTGAATTATACAACTATAACAAGTTTCCTGGTCCTGAGTTTCATTTACACGGGGACAAGGTTGAAACGGAAGGGATAGCTTTTTCCTTGGTGGAAAATATCAAGGATGCCTTTGATGTGACGGCTTTTAATCAGCGTTTTTCAGAAGTTTTAACCAAGTTTGATTATATCGTGGGAGACTGGAGTAACGAACAGCTTCGTCTACGCGGTTTTTACAAGGATGACCGAACAGAAGAAAAACTTGAAAAAATAAGTCGTTTACAAGACTACCTTTTAGAATATTGTAGTTATGGTTGTGCCTATTTTGTCCTAGAAAATGAAGCTCCTAAGCGAGCATCATTTGACAAGAAAATGCGTAAGAAGGAAGAAGAACCGTCTTCTAGAAAAGGAAAGAAACCGGCTCAAACCAAACGAAAACCGAATGCAGATAAGAAAAATAGACGTCGTCAGAAAGACCAGCATTCTCAGAAAGAGGATAAGGGACAACGTCATTTTGTCATTCGTCAGAAGTGAGTAGAGAATAAGGAGAAGAAATGAAACCGTCAATTTATAGTTTAACACGTCAAACCATGCAGGAATGGGTTTTGGAGCAGGGAGAAAAGAAATTCCGTGCAAATCAAATCTGGGAATGGCTCTACCGTAAACGTGTCCAGTCATTTGAAGAGATGACCAACCTTTCCAAGGATTTGATTACTAAGCTTAATGACCAGTTTGTGGTCAATCCCTTGAAACAACGTATTGTTCAAGAGTCTGCTGATGGGACTGTCAAATATCTCTTTGAGTTGCCTGATGGTATGTTGATCGAGACTGTACTCATGCGTCAACACTATGGTTTGTCAGTCTGTGTGACGACTCAGGTCGGCTGTAATATCGGTTGTACCTTCTGTGCTTCTGGTTTGATTAAGAAGCAACGAGACCTCAATAACGGTGAAATTGTAGCGCAAATCATGCTGGTTCAGAAATACTTTGATGAGCGTGGTCAGGATGAACGCGTCAGCCATATCGTTGTCATGGGAATCGGTGAGCCCTTTGATAACTACAACAATGTCTTGAATTTCGTTCGTACCATCAATGATGACAAGGGGATGGCTATCGGTGCTCGTCACATCACGGTTTCAACCTCAGGTTTGGCCCATAAAATTCGTGATTTTGCTAATGAAGGAGTTCAGGTCAATCTTGCCGTTTCCCTTCACGCACCTAACAATGAGTTGCGTTCAAGCATCATGAAGATTAACCGTGCCTTTCCGATTGAAAAACTCTTTGCAGCTATTGAGTACTACATTGAGACAACAAATCGTCGTGTGACCTTTGAGTATATCATGCTAAATGAAGTTAATGATGGTGTTGAACAGGCCCTTGAGTTAGCTGAATTGCTCAAGAATATTAAGAAATTGTCTTATGTAAACTTGATTCCTTACAACCCAGTTAGTGAGCATGACCAATATAGCCGTAGTCCTAAAGAGCGCGTGATGGCTTTCTATGATACGCTTAAGAAAAAGGGGGTCAACTGTGTGGTTCGTCAAGAACATGGTACAGATATTGATGCAGCTTGTGGACAATTGCGCTCTAACACAATGAAACGTGACCGCCAGAAAGCAGTCGCAGCAGTCAATCCTTAATGATGAAGAAAACTTATAATCATATTTTAGTATGGGGAGTCATTTTCTATAGCATTTGCATTGTCTATTTTTGCTTTACTCCTCAAGGACATTCTCCCGTGGGAGTGGAAACTCCAGGTATTCAGCATCTTGGACGCCTGGTTTTTCTTTTGACTCCTTTCAATTCTCTCTGGAAACTGGGCCAAGTGAGTGATGTGGGACAATTATCTTGGATTTTTTTACAAAATATCCTCAATGTCTTCTTGCTTTTTCCTTTGGTGTTCCAACTCCTTTATCTCCTTCCAAACTTGCGGAAAACAAAAAAGGTGCTACTTTTTAGTTTTCTAGTGAGCCTTGGAATCGAGTGTACGCAGTTAGTCTTGGACTTTTTCTTTGATTTTAATCGCGTCTTTGAAATTGATGATTTGTGGACCAATACCTTGGGTGGCTATCTGGCTTGGTTCCTATATAAACAATTACATAAAAACAAGATAAGGAATTAAAATGAGTATTTTAGAAGTTAAAAATTTGAGTCACGGTTTTGGTGACCGTGCAATTTTTGAAGATGTTTCCTTCCGTCTTCTCAAAGGAGAACATATCGGTCTGGTCGGTGCTAATGGTGAAGGAAAATCAACTTTTATGAGCATCGTGACTGGTAAGATGTTGCCAGATGAAGGGAAGGTTGAGTGGTCCAAATATGTGACTGCTGGATACTTAGACCAACATTCTGTCTTGGAAGAAGGACAGTCGGTGCGTGATGTTCTCCGTACAGCCTTTGATGAGCTGTTTAAAGCAGAAGCTCGTATCAATGACCTTTATATGGAAATGGCTGAAGACGGTGCGGATGTTGATGCTCTCATGGAAGAAGTGGGAGAACTTCAAGACCGTTTAGAGAGTCGTGATTTCTATACTTTGGATGCTAAGATTGATGAAGTAGCGCGTGCCCTTGGTGTCATGGACTTTGGCATGGATACGGATGTAACCTCTTTGTCAGGTGGGCAAAGAACCAAGGTGCTTTTGGCTAAACTTCTCCTTGAGAAGCCTGATATCTTGCTGTTGGACGAGCCGACCAACTACTTGGATGCTGAGCATATTGACTGGCTTAAGCGCTATCTCCAAAACTATGAGAATGCCTTTGTCCTCATTTCACACGATATTCCATTCCTGAACGACGTGATTAATATTGTCTACCATGTGGAAAATCAACAGCTGACGCGTTATTCTGGTGACTACTACCAGTTCCAAGAAGTCTATGCTATGAAGAAATCTCAGCTAGAGGCTGCCTACGAACGTCAGCAAAAAGAAATTGCGGACCTTAAGGACTTTGTTGCCCGAAACAAAGCGCGTGTTGCAACACGAAACATGGCCATGTCCCGTCAGAAGAAATTGGATAAGATGGATATTATCGAACTGCAAAGTGAGAAACCAAAACCATCCTTTGATTTCAAACCAGCTCGTACGCCAGGGCGCTTTATCTTCCAAGCCAAGGATTTGCAAATTGGTTATGATCGTCCTCTGACCAAGCCTTTAAATCTTACCTTTGAACGTAATCAAAAGGTTGCTATTATCGGGGCAAATGGTATCGGGAAAACAACTCTCTTGAAGTCTCTCTTGGGCATTATTCCGCCAATTGCTGGGGAAGTGGAGCGTGGAGATTATCTAGAACTTGGCTACTTTGAACAAGAAGTAGAAGGCGGTAATCGCCAAACTCCTCTTGAAGCTGTCTGGAATGCCTTTCCAGCTCTCAACCAAGCAGAAGTTCGTGCAGCTCTTGCCCGTTGTGGTTTGACAACCAAGCATATTGAAAGCCAAATTCAGGTCTTGTCAGGTGGGGAACAAGCCAAGGTTCGTTTCTGTCTCTTGATGAATCGTGAAA